>NZ_JSYD01000059.1:0-27627 GCF_054824005.1 Brevundimonas sp. GN22
CCTTGGCCGCTACGTCACAAGATGTAGCGGCTGAGGTCCACGTTTCCGGTCAGTTCGCCCAGTTTCTCGCGCACCACCGTGCCGTTGAACTCGATGGTCTGACCCGACAGGTCGGTGGCGTGATAGCTGGTCTCTTCCAGCACATGCTCCAGCACGGTCTGCAGGCGACGTGCGCCGATATTCTCGATGGTCGAGTTGGCGGTGACTGCCGCATCGGCCATGGCTTCAATCGCTTCATCGGTGAAGGTGACAGTCACGTCCTCGGTCGCCAGCAGCGCCTGATTTTGACGGATCAGATTGGCTTCCGGCTCGGTCAGGATGCGCTTGAAGTCATCGCGCGTCAGAGCCTTCAGCTCCACACGGATCGGCAGGCGGCCCTGAAGCTCCGGCAGCAGGTCCGACGGCTTGGCGACGTGGAAGGCACCTGAGGCAATAAACAGCACGTGGTCGGTCTTCACCGGACCATATTTGGTCGAAACCGTCGTACCTTCGATAAGCGGCAGCAGGTCGCGCTGAACACCTTCACGCGAGACATCGGCCCCGCCCTTTTCCTGACGGGCCGCGACTTTGTCGATCTCGTCGAGGAAGACGATGCCTTCGTTCTCGGCCAACTGGACAGCCTCGCGGGTTAGGCTGTCCTGATCCAGCAGCTTGTCGGCCTCTTCGGTGATCAGAGGCTGGGTCGCGTCCTTCACCGTCATACGCACGGTCTTGGTGCGACCGCCGCCCAGCTTGCCGAGCATATCCGACAGACTGAGGATGCCGACATTGGCTCCTGGCACGTCCATGCCCTGTAGTGGCGAACTGTTATCGGCCAACGCCAGTTCGACTTCCTTGTCGTCCAGCTCACCGGCACGCAGCTTCTTGCGGAAGGCGTCGCGGGTGGTCGCCTGCGAGGTCGGACCGACCAGAGCATCCAGCAGACGTTCTTCGGCTGCGGCCTCGGCCTTGGCCTGAACCTCGACGCGGCGCTTTTCGCGCACCATGCCGATAGCCGCCTCCACCAGATCGCGCATGATCTGGTCCACGTCGCGGCCCACATAGCCGACCTCGGTGAATTTGGTGGCTTCAACCTTGAGGAAGGGCGAGCCTGCCAGCTTGGCGAGGCGACGCGCGATCTCGGTTTTGCCGACGCCCGTCGGGCCGATCATCAGGATGTTCTTTGGCGTGACCTCGTCGCGCAGGTCTTCCGGCACGCGCTTGCGACGCCAGCGATTGCGCAGAGCCACGGCCACAGCCCGCTTGGCGTCCTGCTGACCGACGATAAAACGGTCCAGTTCCGATACGATTTCGCGGGGAGAAAGGTCAGTCATTCTTTTTCGCTTTGCCTCCAAGGGCACTATCGTTCGCCGCGCGGCGGCTCACTGCTTGAGCGCCCTTTACGGCGCTGCTTGGATCAAGCCTCGAGGCTCTCGATTGTCAGATTACCGTTCGTGTAAACGTCTATTCCGGCGGCGATCTTCATGGCCTTGCGGGCGATGGCTTCGGCATCAAGGCTGGTGTCCTCATCGATGAGGGCCAGCGCGGCGGCCAGCGCATAGTTGCCGCCCGAGCCGACTGCGGCGCAGCCCTGTTCCGGCTCCAGCACATCACCCACGCCGGTCACGGTCAGGATAGTGTTCTTGTCGGCCACCAGAAGCATGGCTTCCAGCTTGCGCAGGTAGCGGTCAGTGCGCCAGTCCTTGGCGAGATCCACACAGGCGCGGGCCAGTTGGTCCGGATACTGTTCCAGCTTGGCTTCCAGACGCTCAATCAGCGTCAGCGCATCGGCTGTAGCACCAGCAAAACCGGCGATGACCTTGCCACCGGCCAGTTTGCGGACCTTGCGGGCCGAACCCTTGACGATGGTGTTACCCATAGAGACCTGACCGTCACCGGCGATGATGGTCTTGCCGTCCTTGCGCACCGCCAGAATGGTTGTGCCGTGCCAGTCGGGGAATGAGGATGCTTGCGTCATGTTCTGCGATGTGGCGAGCGTCGCGCCTCCTCGCAAGCGCCAAGCGATGCAGAAGGTGCTAATAGCGACCAAATGAACCAGTCACCCGTCCGATTTTCCGATGAAGAGGTCGAGCGTTACGCCCGCCACCTGATCCTGTCCGAAGTGGGCGGGCCGGGCCAACAGGCACTGAAACGCGCCCGTGTGCTGGTGGTCGGCATGGGCGGTATCGGCAATCCGGCGGCGCTTTATCTGGCGGCGGCGGGTGTCGGCACTCTGGGTCTGATCGACGATGACGTGGTGTCGCTGTCCAACCTCCAGCGCCAGATCACCTTCACCACCGGCGATGTCGGCAAGCCCAAGGTCGAGGTCGCGCGTGATCGTCTGAAAGCGCTGAACCCGCACACCGAAATCGAGCTATTCAACCAGCGCATCGCGCCGGAGAACGCCCCCGATCTGGTCAGCCGTTTTGACGTGGTTCTGGACGGCACAGACGATTTCGAAACGCGGTTTGCGGTGAATGCGGCCTGCGTCGCAGCCGGCAAGCCGCTGGTGTCAGGCGCACTCGGTCGCTGGTCAGGACAGGTCGGCGTCTTCACCGGCCAGCCCTGCTATCAGTGTCTCGTGCCGGAAGCCCCGCCCGAGGCCGAAACCTGCGCCCGCGTCGGTGTGATCGGCGCATTGGCAGGCGTCATAGGCACGATGACCGCGCTGGAAACGATCAAGGTCATCACCGGTGCGGGTCAGCCATTAGAGAGCCGCCTGTTGATCTATGACGGACTGTCGGCAGCCACCCGCGTGGTGAAGCTGGCCGCCGACCCTGAATGTCCCGTCTGCGCTTAGGCGAAGGCGCGATTGAGCAGCTGGACGCACGACTTCATCATCGCCAGCTCTTCCTTGTCATCCCAGTCGCCGTGACCACCGTTGATCTCGATATACTGGACTGACTTGCCTGCGCCGCGCAGCGCGCGATGCATGGCCTGTGACTGGATCGGCGGTACGATCTCGTCCTTGACCCCGTGGACCAACAGAATGGGACAGACGATTTCCGATACCCGACGCCGTGGCGAAGCGGCTTCGATCATGGGCCGCTGCGTACTCAGATCGCCGATACGCTTGGTCCAGAACTCGAAAATCATGTTTCCGGGCGTGTCGTCTGTCCGCTTTTCCCAATCCAGCATGTCGACCAGATCGGCCACGCCACAGATCGAGATCGCCGCCTTATAGAGTTCGGGACGGCGCACCGCCCCCATCAGCGCGGCATAGCCGCCATAGCTGGTTCCCATGATGGCGACGCGGTTGGCATCCAGACCCTTGTCGCGGATCACCTGGGCGATGGCATCCTCGACATCTTCCTGCATCCGCTCGCCCCAACGCCCCCAGCCGGCTTCGGCAAAGGCTTTGCCGTAACCGCCGGAGCCGCGGAAGTTGGGCTGCAGTACCCACCAGCCCTGCGCCGCCAGAATCTGAACCTGACGGTCATAGCTGCGGTAGTCGCGCACCTCCGGCCCGCCATGGGGAAGGACCACAAGCGGCCCCGCCTTGCCCGACAGAGGCGCGGTCAAATAAGCCTCGATCTTGGCTCCGTCACGGGTATCCACGATGATGCGCTGGCCTTCGCCCAGCTTTTCAAAGCTGAGGCTGGTGGCCGAACCCAGCGGCAGGATGTTGCGCGCTGCACGGTCGTAGAAAATCCACGTCCCAGGCTCGCGCGGGCCGGAGACGCGGCCGATCATACGGTTGCCGTCGGCGCTGATGTCCACCAGTTTGACGTCGCAATCGTTCTCGAAAAACTGGTTCAGGGCGCGATGGTGTGCGCTCAGGGCCGGGTCTTCGAACTCGTACTCCAGCCGCTCTCCATAATAGGCGACGCCAATGTATTTGCCGCGGCTGTCATAGATGCCGTCGATGGCATCCACACCTTCGCGATGATTGATCGGAGCGCTGACCGAGAAGTCACGCAGATTGATGTCTCGCACGGTCAAGTGGTTGTCACTATCCGCACGGATCAATACGCGGACCGTCTCCGGATTTTGGGTCTGACCCACATAGCCAAACTCGGGCGCATCACGCAGGCGGTTGCGACGCATCAGGCGCCAGTCCGCCTCGCCCGGCAGACGGGCGAACCAGGTTTCGACGTTGCCGCGAGCATTGATGTTACGGCGCAGCACGGGAATGCCGTCGTGCATCACCCATCCCATGGTCGAGGACGGACCGCGCTCGATCCGCTCGCCCACGCCGCTGATCACATTCATCTTGTACAGGCCCAGCGATCCGTCGCTCTCATACGCAGGCATGAGTACGTGATCCGGATCATTCGGCAGGAAGTCGGAGACCTGTCCGAGATAGGGCGATGCCCGCAGACGGTTGATTTCGTTCTGGAACATGACGGCCATCTGGCCCGTCACCGTGTGCACCGACACCACGCGTTCGGTCGGATAGCCTTCGACGTGGGTCGAACGATTGCTGCCGGTCATGCGGATGCGCTGGACCTTTGGCTCCATGACCGTTTTGACGAGCAGGCGATCTTCGCTGGTCCAGTGCACCCAGCGCACGGCCAAGGCACCGACCTCGATGCTGATGGCCGCAGCCCCTTCGGGATCGTTGGCGTTGCGCACCACAAGCTGGGAGCGCGTTTGGTCGCCCTCGCCAAACTGTTCAAGCACCGCGAACTTTTCACCCGAGGGCGATAATGCAGCGCCCTTGGTCCCTCGGTGGTTGAAGAAATCTTCGATAGCATAGGCACCGGGCTCGCTCGAAAGCGTCCGGGCAGCCGCATTATGACCGGCACCCAGCCACAGGGCCGCGCCTGCGCCAACCGCCGTGAACAAAGCGCCGCGGCGCGACACGCCGACTTGAGTCTCTTCTGGCATTGAGTTCCCCCTGTGCGGAATGTGCACACAGGAGCACCTCAAGTCATCTAAAACATCGCTGGTATCACACGATCCGGCGGACGGTGGCCGTTCTGGAATGTCATGATGTTGGCGATAACGCGATCACCCATATCCTGACGGGCCTCGATCGTTGCCGACCCCAGATGCGGCAGCAGCACCACATTCGAATGTCCAACCAAGCCTGGGTGCACCACAGGCTCGCGCTCGAACACATCAAGGCCGACACCGAAGATCGCGCGGGACTTCACCGCCTCTGCGAGGGCTTCCTCGTCGATCAGTTCACCGCGAGCCGTATTGATCAGGATGGCGTGCGGTTGCAGCAGCGCCAGACGCTGTGCGGAAAGCAAATGGTGCGTGTCCTTAGTCGCCGGACAGTTCAGGCTGATTACGTCCATACGCGACAGCATCTGGTCCAGATCGTCCCACCACGTCGCGCCCAGTTCCTCGGCGACCATATCGGGCACGGGTTTGCGGTTGTGATAGTGCACCTGCATGCCAAAGGCGCGGGCGCGGCGGGCCAGCGCCTGGCCGATACGGCCCATGCCGACAATACCCAGACGTTTACCGTACAGTTTGCGCCCGCACATCCACGTCGGGGTCCAGCCCTTGAACTCGTCGTTAGTGACCACATTGGCCCCCTCGACGATCCGGCGGCTGACCGCGAGGATCAGCGACATGCAGATATCAGCCGTATCCTCGGTGAGAACCCCGGGCGTATTGGAGACGATGATCTTGCGGGCTACGGCGGCCTCGACGTCGATGTGGTCCACACCGGCCCCGAAGTTTGCAATCATTTTCAGTTGTTCGCCCGCGCCGTTGATCAGCTCGGCATCAATGCGATCTGTAATCGTCGGCACCAGAACATCGGCGCGCTGCAAGGCTGCGGCCAGCGCCTCGCGGTCCATCGCCTTGTCCGTCAGGTTGAGTTCGGCATCAAAAAGTTCGCGCATACGCGTTTCGATGGCGTCGGGCAGTCGTCTGGTTAATACGACCTTAAGCTTGCGGACGGACATAAGGGTCCCTGGGGTTTCCTGCGGGTCTGGTGCCCGCTGATCTTAGAGTCTGGATGTGTCTATCAAAGCTGCGGTCAGGATCAAAAATTTCCGTCGCATCGGAATGGTTGCCGGCATGATGGGTTTGGCCCTGATGAGCGGCGCAGGCACCGTCATGCCCTCCGGTAGACCGACGCCGACTGGATTGGAAGTCCCCCGTTGGGTGACTTTGAAGTCCAGCCGCGTCCGCGCCCGTCAGGGCCCGGGGCTGGATTACAATATTATGTGGGAATACCGCGCCGCCGGCCTGCCCGTCCAGGTCATCGCGGAAACCCGCGAATGGCGCAAAATCTGCGATCCTGACGGCTCGGTCGCCTGGATCCACCGCACCGTTGCGTCCGGTCGCCGCAGTGTCTTCAACCGAACCGATCAGCCGATACCTATCCGCACCGGCCGCTCCGATACAGCCTCGGTCAGGGCGCTCTTCTCGCCGCGTTCCATCGTTTCGCTGGACGAATGCGAAGAGGGCTGGTGCCGCGTTCGGGCGCGCAAAATCCGGGGTTGGCTGCCCGAACGGGCCGTCTTCGGGACCCAGACGCGCACCCTGTGCAATCCTGCCCGACCGGCAGGCGCTGGCAGAGAAGTCCAATAAACCCCATTTGAACCGTCGACGAAGGCATACGTTCTGCCTTCACTTCGACTAATGCCGCGGCGCAGATATAGCCCTGTCTGGCTTGACCATGGTTGAGCAGACACTCTGCGTCGTGTAACCCCCGAATACATCTTTCGGAGCCTTCTGACTTTGAGCCAGTCCAAATACCCGTCGTCGTTTGATCTTGAAGGTCTGTTGGCCTCCGGCCGTGGCGAATTGTTCGGTCCGGGCAATGCCCAGCTGCCTGCCCCGCCGATGCTGATGTTCGACCGCATCCTCACGATCTCCGACGAGGGCGGCAACTACGGCAAGGGCTATATCGAGGCTGAACTCGATATCCATCCGGGCCTGTGGTTCTTCCAGTGCCACTTTATCGGCGATCCGGTCATGCCGGGCTGCCTCGGCCTCGACGCCATGTGGCAGTTGGTCGGCTTCTTCCTTGGCTGGATCGGTGGTCCGGGCAAGGGCCGTGCGCTCGGCGTCGGCGAAGTGAAGTTCACCGGTCAGGTCACGCCGGACATTAAGAAGGTGGTCTATAAGATCCACCTCAAGCGCGTCATCAACCGCAAGCTGGTCATGGGTATCGCCGATGGCGTGCTCGAGGCTGACGGCGAAGTCATCTACACCTGCAATGACATGCGGGTCGGCCTGTTCGGCGGTAGCGCCGAAAAGACCGAAGCGTAATCAAAAACACGAGGGAACGCCCATGCGTCGCGTTGTCGTCACCGGTATCGGTATTGTCTCGTCCATCGGCACGGGTCAGGACGAGGTTGCTGCCTCGCTGAAGGAAGCCCGCTCGGGCATCAAATCCGCACCTGATCACGCCAAATACGGGTTCCGCTCGCAAGTCTGGGCCCCGCC
This sequence comes from Brevundimonas sp. GN22, assembly GCF_054824005.1. Classification (NCBI taxonomy): domain Bacteria; kingdom Pseudomonadati; phylum Pseudomonadota; class Alphaproteobacteria; order Caulobacterales; family Caulobacteraceae; genus Brevundimonas; species Brevundimonas sp. GN22. The sequence continues at coordinate 7,336 of NZ_JSYD01000059.1, forward strand.
GGCGCTGGGTGCGACCGCCGAGGACTGGACCCCTCTGGTGGACCGTCGTGCGGCGCGTTTCCTCGCCAATGGCACGGCGTGGGCTCACATTGCTTTTGAAGAGGCGCTCAAGGATTCCGGCATGGACCCTGAGTCCATCAAGAACGAGCGCGTCGGCCTGGTCGTCGGTGAAGGTGGCCCGTCTACGCAGGTGATCCTGCAGGCGGCCCAGACCACCGCTGAAAAGGGCTCGCCCAAGCGCGTCGGTCCGTTCGCCGTGCCGAAAGCCATGGCTTCGGGTCCGTCGGCTGTGCTGTCGACGTGGTTCCAGACCCGCGGCATCAACTATTCGATCTCGTCGGCCTGCGCGACCTCGGCTCACTGCATCGGTGCCGGTGCCGAGCAGATCGCATGGGGCAAACAAGACGTGGTCTTCGCCGGTGGCTGTGAAGACATCGACTGGTCCATGTCGAACATGTTCGACGCCATGGGTGCCATGTCGTCCAACTATAACGACACTCCGTCGGTCGCTTCGCGCGCCTACGACAAGGACCGCGACGGCTTCGTCATCGCTGGCGGTGCCGGCATCGTGGTTCTCGAAGAATACGAGCGCGCTGTCGCCCGTGGCGCGACCATCTATGCCGAAGTCACCGGCTACGGTGCGAACGCAGACGGTTACGACATGGTCGCCCCTTCGGGCGAAGGCGCAGAGCGCTGCATGAAGATTGCCCTCGAAATGGCCGGCAATCCGAAGATCGACTATCTGAATCCGCACGGCACCTCGACCCCGGTCGGCGATGCCAAGGAAATGTCGGCAGTCCGCAACGTCTTCGGCGACGACATGCCGATGATTTCTTCGACCAAGTCGCTGACCGGCCACTCGCTGGGTGCCGCGGGCGCTCAGGAAGCCATCTACTGCCTTCTGATGATGAAGCACGGCTTTGCGGCCGAGAGCGCCCACATCGAGAACCTCGACCCCGAGTTCGAAGGCATGCCGATCCTGCGCCAGCGTCATGACGGTGAACTGAAGCACGTCATGTCCAACAGCTTTGGTTTCGGTGGCACCAACGCCACCCTGATCATGTCGAAAGTCGATTAAGGAAACACGCGGCGGGGCCGTCGGCGATTAACCAAATACCTTCAAAGAGACACGGTTCGGTCCAGAACTTACCCGGATGCGTATCAATGATCTCTTTGTCGGCTCGCTGATGTCGGGTGCACTTGGAACCTGAACAGCCCCCCCAGCCCCCTCCGGGTGCCCCGCTTACAGGCACCGGCGGGCCGACAACCGAATAAAGAAAAGCCCGCTGACACCTCCCCCGGTCAGCGGGCTTTTTGTTTCCTCGCGCCCTGTTTAGCGCGCCAGATCGAACTCGACCTGTTCGGCGTCGCGCTGCACGATGAGGTGGATTTTGTTCGGGCTGTCGACAGCGCGGGCGAAGTCCGAAAGCGTGCGGAGAGGGGCCTTGTCGATGAATGTGACCACATCGCCCGCCTTAATGCCCACCGACGCGGCAAGCGTGCCGGCCTCCACAACCTGAACCTGAACCCCGTCTGCGACCTCGCGGACAGTAAGGCCCCGCGCGATCGCTTCACTTTGGCCCAGATGGGCGATGGCGGCCTTGTCATCATCGACCGTCATGATGGTGCGACCTTCCTTGCCATCGCGCAGATAGGTCACCGACAGGACAGTACCGGGCGTAGTTATGCCCACCGAGGCCTGCACCGAGCCCCCGTTCATCATCGGACGATCCTGCAGCGAGGTGATGACGTCATGGCGCTTCAACCCCGCCTTTTCGGCAGCCGAGCCCGGATAGACGTCGTGCACGACCGCGCCACGGACGATACCCAGACCCAGTTCCCGCGCGCGGGGGGCTGTCAGTGATCCGACAACCAGTCCGACTTCGCCGCGCTTGACCTCGCCATTGGCAAGGATCTGGTCGACGACAAAACGCAGGATACGGGTGGGTACGGCAAAGGCGATGCCGTCATTGCCGCCGCCCATTCCGCCCGAAAGGATGGAAGTGTTGATGCCGATCAACCGACCGCGACTGTCCAGCAAGGGGCCGCCGGAGTTGCCCGAGTTCACCGCCGCATCGGTCTGGATATAATCTTCGATGGTATCGCCGCGACCGGTGCGGTTCAGACCCGAGATTACCCCCATGGTCAGGGTCTGGTCCAGCCCGAACGGATAGCCGACGGCAAAGGCCAGATCGCCGGTGCGAAGCTCGTCAGAATCGACCTGCGCGACCTGCGTCAGGCCCGTGCCGCGCACCCGCAAAACGGCCAGGTCGGTCGCCTCGTCCGCCCCTACAAGTTCCGCATCCAGGAAACGCCCGTCCAGAAGATCTATCGTGAAATTTCGCCCGCCGTCGATCACGTGATGGTTGGTGACGATGATGCCGTTGGCCGCATCGATGATGACGCCCGATCCGCCCTGTATGGGTTTGGGGCCGTCGTCCGATGAAGGCGAGGTGCCGCCAAGGGCCATGACCTTTACGACTGCGGGAAGGCTGCGCTCAAGATTGGGTGCGAACGAATAGACGCCGCGTGCGCTATCGACCCCCAGCCTTTGTGCAGTCTGCGACATAGCAGTGTGAGGCAAAACGCCCCAACCCGAAACAAATGCCAGACCAAGGGCAGAGGCGGTAAAGGCCGCACGGACACGTATCATGGCAGTCACTCCGGAGGTGGGAAGGGTACTATAACCAAAACCCGCTGGTCACCAAGGTGAACCAAGTTAGCCCGGCATCCGTACTTGAATGATATCAATGATGCGGGCCTGACCATGTTCCATAAAAAACTGTCGCCCTCGGCCTCTCTGCGAGCGCGCTCTATTTTCAAACCCGCCCTAGTGATTGCAGCCTGCGGCCTGACGGTCAGCGCCTGCGCATCGGCGGATACGACGCGCAGCGGGTTCCTCTCCGACTACAGCCAACTCCAGCCCCGCACCGACACCGTCCGGGCCAAGGTCGCCCAGCATCGTAACCCGCAGTTACTTGCGCCCATTGAAGCGGTCTGGATCGAGCCCACCGTTCTTGTCGGCGACATCGGCGACGGCTTCAGCGACGAGGAAAAGACCGTAATCACGCAAGAGATAGACCGCCGGCTTTGCTTTGCCCTGTCCGGCAGATTCGATATTGCGCCACAGCCCGATCCGTCAGCTGGTCGGCTGAGAGCGGCGGCCAGTCGGGTAAGGCCCACCAATGCGGTCGGCTCCTCGGCATCGGCGGTCGCGAACTTCTTTATTCCCGGCCCCCTCGGCGTGAGGGTGCCTGGATCGACCGGCGGACTGGCCGCCGAAGCCGAGTTGCTCACACCGGACGGTCAACAAGCCGCCGCCGTGGTCTGGGCCCGCGATGCACAGGTGGTGGGTACTGAGTCACCTTCCCTGTCCCGCATCGGAGACGCGCACCAACTCACCGGGGCCTTTGCCGATATCGTCGCCGATGCCATAACGCCCGAGGGCCGCCCAAAACGTGACAACAACGGAGAGGACCCCTGCGCGCGCTTTGGCCCACGCATCCGGCCCGAAGGCTTCGTCAGCCGTGTTATCACCGGCCTCTACACGCCAAGCCTGAGCGGCGGCACGCCCGAACAGAAAGAGCCGGAGCCCGAGCCGCGTTAATCCGACAAGGCTTCAACCGCGAGGGCATCCAGCGTGGCGCGGTGGACCTCTGCCGACTGGCATCCGTCGCCGCAGTTTACGACCGTCAGCAAGGCGCTGCGGTTTGACGGGCGGGCGATAACCACGGCACGCCAGTAGCCGTTCGACCCGACGTGCGACAGGAACGGGCCCTCTAAGCCCCTGAAAGCCTTGATCGCGACCCGTCCGAGCGCGGCACTGGTATCGCCCTGCGCGCGGTGAAGCCGTCGATAGCTTTCAGCACTCAGCAGTCGTCCGCGACCCTCTTCTTCCATCTGGTCAATTATGAAACGGCCCCAGTCCTCAAGGCTCATGTGCAGTTCGCCCGCGGGGGCCAGAACAGCGGGGTTGTCCGCCATGGTCCCCTGTCAGGGGCTTGCCGGCCTCATGTCCCAATGGTTGCCCCCTCGAAGTCGCGCCGAACCTTGCAGTCGTCATCTCCAGCGGAGCGAGGACCGGTTCCTGCAGCAAGGTTTCGGTCGATTTAGCCGTCGCCTGCTCGGCAATCACCGCCGCCAGCACATAGCCGCTATTGCTGTAGTTTGACGTGGTGCGCGGCTGGGCAACAGCGTCCATGCCCAAGGCCCGGCGCGCGTATTCAAACCTCTGATCCGGCAGCGGGCGGGTGTCGCTGAAATAGGCTAGCGTCTCTTCAAGGCCGATGATGTCGGGCAGACCCGCACGGTGGGACAGCAGGTCCTCCAGAGTGGCGTCACGATAGGCAGGCTGCATCTCTGCTGCCAACGCTGGCAGCATCTGTTCCAGGGTTGCGTCCCATGACAACACGCCCTGTTCGACAAGGCGTGCAATCATAGTCGCGGTCATGGCCTTGCCATCCGAGCCTATGTGCCAAACGTCGCCCGCCATAACCGGATCGCGGCTCTCGAGATCGCGCACACCCGCTGCGCCGAGGCCCGAAACACGTCCCTCCCGGATTGTCAGCGCGGCGACTGCGGGCACGTCAGTTCCCTCAATCAGAGGGGCCAGCCGCGGCGAGAGATCAGTCTGGGCATGGGCGATCAATGGCGCGACCAGCAGGGCGGCGGCAAAGAAAAACGGCAGAGGTTTATGGAAAGGCATGAAAGTTCTCCACGCCGTCCCATTAGCTCTGCCGTTACGGAAGAACTATGTTCTCCGGATTAAATCGCCGTAGGATTAAGGGGCTTTAGAACGCCGCCTCGCCCGTTATGGCACGACCTAGAATAAGGGCGTGGACGTCGTGTGCCCCTTCATAGGTATTCACGGTCTCAAGGTTCATGGCGTGGCGCATGACGTGCAGTTCGCCGGTGATACCTGCACCGCCGTGCATGTCCCGGGCCTCGCGGGCGATGGCCAGCGCCTTGCCGCAGTTGTTGCGCTTCATCAGGCTGATGGCCTCAGGCACCCATGCGCCGGTATCCAGCAGGCGACCCAGTGCGTATGCGCCTTCAAAGCCAAGGAAGATTTCGGTCTGCATATCGGCCAGCTTCTTTTGCACCAGTTGCCGCGCCGACAGCGGACGACCGAACAGGATACGCTCGGCCACATAGTCGCGCGTGGCGTGCAGGCAGAACTCTGCCGCGCCCATAGCACCCCATGCAATACCATAGCGGGCCTTGTTCAAGCACGAGAACGGACCACGCAGGCCCTGCACCCCCGGCAGGATGTTGGCTTCGGGCACAAACACGTCGTTCAGGCCGATGTCGCCGGTGACCGAGGCACGGAGCGACAGCTTGTCGCCGATCTTGCCCGTGGTGAAACCTTCAAAGTCGCGCTCGACGATAAAGCCACGGATCTTGCCATCCAGCTTGGCCCAGACCACAGCGAGATCCGAGATCGGCGAGTTGGTGATCCAGTATTTGCCACCGTTCAGGCGATAGCCGCCATCGACGGCCACGGCGGTCGTCTTCATCGACGCGGGGTCAGAGCCGCCATCCGCTTCGGTCAGGCCAAAACAGCCGATCAGTTCACCAGCCGCCATCTTGGGCAGGTATTTCATCTTCTGCTCTTCCGAGCCGAAGGCATAGATCGGATACATGGCCAGCGAGGACTGCACCGACATGGCCGAGCGATAGCCGCTGTCGACCGCTTCGATCTCACGGGCGATCAGACCATAGGCGACATGGCTCGCTTCGGACCCGCCGTATTGCTCTGGCAGCATGGCGCCAAGGAAGCCCATCTCGCCCATCTCGGTCATGATGGCGCGGTCGAACGTCTCGTCCCGGAAGGCAGCCACAACGCGCGGTAGCAGGGCCTCGCGCGCATAGGCGCGTGCCGCGTCCTGAACCATCCGCTCCTCGTCAGTCAGACGCTCCGTCAGGTCGAACGGATCATCCCAACGGAAGGTTTTGGCGGAGGCGTCAGTCATGGCATTTCCTCTTAAGATTCCGGGGTGTCATGCACGGTCACGCCAAATTCAACGGGCTGTGACAAAGGAACCCCTGTTATCTTGATCGGTTTAGGCCAAAATAGCCCAATGGGGTAGAGCAAGAACCCACGCAGCTTACGGCTTTCTACTATGTCTTCGCTTTTCCACCGTCTGTTCAAAGAACACCCCGAGGAAGTCAGCGAGAACTATTTCGAGCATATGGGCGCGTCGCTGGGCTTCTGTGGCAAGCTGCTTAAGCTGGCCGGATGCGCCTTCATTCACGCGGTCATCCCGGGGCTGCACAAATCCACGGTCTCGGACGCTGTTCGCGAGATGGAGCCGGGTATGACCCGCCGCGCCAACGAAGCCCGTGAAGAGCGGATGCGCAACGCGGGCGTGTGGGACGTGGGCCTCTAAAGGCTGTTATTCGGGCGTAGAGACGCGCTTGTAAAAACCGTCCACATGCACCCCCATACCGCAAAGTTTGGAAGCCGCGCCGTGGTCTGTGACTTGCGCGCCCTCCGGACCAATCATCACATCGACTTGGAGCGGGTCGGGGCCGATATCGTCCTTGGTGATGGCTCCCGTTGACGTGACAGACGGCACGACGATGCCGCGCACAACGCTATCGTGCCCCTGAGGCCCCCTGACCTGCAATATGCAGTCGGCAGCCGTCGCCGCGCCATCCGGATTTCCACCCACAAGGAAGGTCAGGGTAACCGTGTCACCATCACGGCCATAGCCGATGACGCCATTCGAAGGCTCAGTCCGTTTGAATTCCGGCACGAGGCGCTGGATCGTGGGCGATGCGGTGGGTTCTACGGATACCGTCTGAGCTATTGCTGCCTCGGCGGGAGGTGCAGGAGCCTCGTTAGGCACGTCCGGTTGGGAACAGGCAGCCAAGGCCGCCATCGGTGCAATGATCATTACGGCTCTGCGCATGCGTCTTCCTCCCTAATAACCTCTCAGCTTGGCAATCAACCAAAGGCCCCAGCTCATCAACGCAACGGAGCCGATCAAGATCAGCCCCGCGACCTGAACAGGCCGGGTGCGGCGCGGCAGACTGGTCCCACCAAACCCATTGCCCCCGATAAAGCCCACCACGGCGACCAAACGCCCATAGGTCTTGCCGCGGGGCGTAGCCGGCTCCAGATCATCATCTTCATTGTCTGCGAACGCGCCGCTCGCGGCCTGGTCCAGCAGGGCCCGTGCTTCGTCCACTTGGTCGGCGCGGCCTAGGATGCGTATGCCCAGCGCCCCTTGCATCAAAGGGTCGACCGTCGTCTGAAACCGCTCGGTAACCGACACCTCAATGCCGTGGGACGCCAGAAAGGCCGCAGCCAGGTCGGCTTCGTAGACGTCGGTAAAGCGGGCGATCTCGACTAGGCTCATATCGAAAGGCTTACAGACCACCCCACCGAATGAACACTGTTTTTGAGTTATCCATTCGAGGTTGGGGACCAGCCGTCCGCAAATTCGTGCGTTCCGCTCTGTCTGCTGCTTAAACCCGCACAAAGAAGCCTGGCTGTTTCAGAGCACAAAAAAGGGTGGCAGCCCTAAAGACTGCCACCCTGATTTTTGTGAGAAACCTGTCCTTACAGGTCCAGCAGAGCGCGCTGCGGGTCTTCCAGCAGTTGCTTGATGCGGACCAGGAAGGTCACGGCTTCCTTGCCGTCGACGATGCGGTGATCGTAGCTGAGAGCCAGATACATCATCGGACGGATTTTCACTTCGCCGTTGATGGCCATCGGACGCTGCACGATGTTGTGCATGCCCAGAATGCCCGACTGCGGAGCGTTCAGGATCGGGGTCGACATCAGCGAACCGTAGGTGCCACCGTTCGTGATGGTGAAGGTACCCCCCTGCATCTGGTCCATGGTCAGGGTGCCGTCACGGGCAGCCTTACCCAGAGCGCCGATGCCCTTTTCGATACCGGCGAGCGACAGGGTGTCGGCGTCGCGCAGAACCGGAACCACCAGACCCTTGTCGGTGCCAACGGCAACGGCGATGTCGTAACGGTTCTTGTAGATGATGTCGGTGCCGTCGATCTCGGCGTTAACAGCCGGGATTTCCTTCAGCGCAGCGACCACAGCCTTGGTGAAGAAGGACATGAAGCCAAGCTTCACGCCGTGCGACTTCTCGAACTGCTCTTTGTACTGTGCGCGAAGGGCCATGACATTGGTCATGTCGACTTCGTTGAAGGTGGTCAGCTGAGCGGCAGTGTTTTGCGACTCTTTCAGGCGACGGGCGATGGTCTGACGCAGGCGCGTCATCTTCACGCGCTCTTCGCGGTCACCCAGCGGACGCGGTGCCGACGCAGCAGCGGCAGCATCCGGAGTGGCAGCAGCAGCGCCGATGGCAGCGATAGCATCAGCCTTGGTGATGTTGCCCTTCGGACCCGAAGCGGCGATCGAGGTCGGGTTCAGGTTGTTTTCCGAAACCACGCGTTGGACCGACGGCGACAGGTGTGCGCCAGCAGCAGCCGGAGCAGCGGCCGGAGCCGGTGCTGCAGCAGCCTTCGGAGCAGCCGGAGCGGCAGCGCCAGAAGCCGAGATGGTCGCGATGACCTGACCCGGGGTAACGGCAGCACCAGCTTCGACGCTGATGGTCAGCACGCCAGCTTCCGGAGCGGAGACTTCGACGGCGACCTTGTCGGTTTCGATTTCGACCAGCAGTTCGTCCTTGGCGACGGTGTCGCCCGACTTCTTCAGCCAGTTGCCAACCGAACCTTCAGCGACGCTCTCGCCCATGGTCGGGACAGCGACGTCAACCGAGGCACCGCCAGCAGCAGCCGCCGGAGCAGCAGCAGGAGCGGCCGGAGCAGCGGCAGCTGCCGGAGCCGATGCGCTTGCTGCGCCACCTTCGGTCACTTGACCCAGAACAGTGCCCGGAACGACCGTGTCGCCTTCGCCAGCGTTGATCGCGGCAAGAACGCCGTCAGCCGGAGCCACAACTTCCAGCGAAACCTTGTCGGTTTCCAGCTCGACGAGGATCTCGTCTTTCTTCACCGCTTCGCCGACCTTCTTGGTCCACTTTGCGATGGTGGCTTCGGTAACGGATTCACCGAGGGCGGGGGTCAGAATATCAGCCATTGCAGGGGCTCTTTTTCGTAACAGTCTTGAATACGTTCTAGTGTGACTACGGCGGTTAGGCCATGGCCTCGGCGAGGAAGGTTTCGAGTTCCTTGAGGTGGCGGCTCATCAGACCCGCAGCGGTCGAGGCCGAGGCCGGACGACCGACGTAACGGGCGCGCTTGGCCTTCACATCGAGTTTCTCAAGAGTCAGTTCGATCCACGGATCAACGAAGGTCCAGCCGCCCATGTTCTTGGGCTCTTCCTGACACCATACCAGTTCAGCGTTCGGGAAGCGGGCCAGTTCCGCCGAAATCGACTTGATCGGCCACGGGTAGAACTGCTCCAGACGCAGGATGTAGATGTCGTCGGCACCGGCCTTTTCGCGGGCGTCGAGCAGGTCGTAGTAAACCTTGCCCGAGCAGACGATGACCTTGCGGATATCCTTGTCCGACTTGATGGCCACGCCGGCCACGTTCGGACGCAGCTCGGCATCGTCACGCAGCACGCGGTGGAACGACGAACCTTCGGCCATGTCGGCGATGGTCGAGACAGCCTTTTTGTGACGCAGCAGCGACTTCGGCGTCATCAGGATCAGCGGCTTGCGGAACTCGCGCTTCAGCTGGCGACGCAGGATGTGGAAGTAGTTGGCCGGGGTCGTGCAGTTGGCGACCTGCATGTTGTTCTCGGCGCACTGCTGCAGGAAGCGCTCAAGGCGTGCAGAGGAGTGCTCGGGGCCCTGGCCTTCATAGCCGTGCGGCAGAAGCATGGTCAGGCCCGACATACGCAGCCACTTGCGTTCACCCGAGGAGATGAACTGGTCGATCACGACCTGCGCACCGTTTACGAAGTCGCCGAACTGGCCTTCCCACAGGGTCAGGGTGTTCGGATCAGCCAGCGAGTAGCCGTATTCGAAGCCGAGGACGGCTTCTTCCGACAGGGCCGAGTCGATGACTTCGAAGTGGCCTTGGCCTTCACGCAGGTTGTTCAGCGGGAAGTAGCGCTCTTCGGTGGTCTGGTCGGTGATGCCCGAGTGACGTTGCGAGAAGGTACCGCGCACCGAGTCCTGACCGGACAGGCGGATGTTGTAGCCTTCGTCCACCAGCGAACCGAAGGCGAGGCTTTCAGCCGTGGCCCAGTCGATGTTCTCGCCGGTGGAAACCGCTTCGCGGCGAGCGTCGATGACGCGCTTGAGGGTCTTGTGAACGTCGACGCTGTTCGGGATCGAGGTCAGACGTGCGCCGATCTCTTGCAGCTTCTCGGCCGGAACAGCCGTGGTACCGCGCCAGGCCGCGTCTTCGGTCTTCTCGGCACCCAGACCTTGCCAGTTGCCGTCCAGCCAGTCGGCCTTGTCAGCCTTGAAGGCCTTGCCGGCTTCGAATTCGGCGTCGAGGAAGGCCTCGAACTGGGTCAGTTGCGCGTCGACTTCGGCCTGGGTGATCACGCCCTCGGCCACCAGACGTTGCGAATACATTTCGCGCGTCGACGGCTGGTTCTTGATCTTGGCGTACATCAGCGGCTGGGTGAACGTCGGATCGTCGCCTTCGTTGTGACCGAAGCGACGGTAGCAGAACATGTCCACCACGACGTCCTTGTGGAATTTCTGGCGGTATTCGGTTGCCACCTTTGCAGCGAACACCACAGCTTCCGGATCGTCACCGTTCACGTGGAAGATCGGGGCCTGAACCATCAGGGCCACGTCCGACGGATACGGGGTCGAGCGCGAGTTACGCGGTGCGGTCGTGAAGCCGATCTGGTTGTTGATGACGAAGTGCATCGTACCGCCGGTACGATAGCCCTTCAGACCCATCAGGGCGAAGCATTCAGCCACGACGCCCTGACCGGCGAAGGCGGCGTCGCCGTGGATCAGAACCGGCATGACCTTGGAGCGGTCCAGAGCCCATTCGGCTTCCGGCTTGCCAGCGTTGGCTTCACGGATGTCGAAGGCCTGCTTGGCGCGCGACTTGCCCAGAACGACCGGGTTGACGATTTCAAGGTGCGACGGGTTGGCCGTAAGCGACAGGTGAACCTTGTTGTTGTCGAACTCGCGGTCCGACGAGGCACCCATGTGGTACTTAACGTCGCCCGAACCTTCGATGTCCGACGGAACGGTCGAGCCGCCCTGGAACTCGTGGAAGATCGCCTTGTAAGGCTTGCCCATGACGGCAGCCAGCATGTTCAGGCGACCACGGTGGGCCATGCCGAAGACCATTTCATCAACGCCGAGCGAGCCGCCGCGCTTAATGATCTGCTCCATGGCCGGAACCATGGCTTCACCGCCGTCGAGGCCGAAGCGCTTGGTGCCCGGGAAACGCTTGTGCAGAAAGCGCTCGAAACCTTCGGCTTCGATCAGCTTACCGAGGATGGCCAGCTTGCCTTCCTTGGTGAAGGCGTTCTTCTCGAACTTGTCGGCACCTTCGATGCGCTCTTGAAGCCAGGCTTTTTCTTCCGGCTCCGAGATGTGCATGTACTGCACACCGATGGTGCCAGCGTAGGTGCGCTTGAGGATTTCCATCACCTCGTTGACCGAGGCGGTTTGCAGGCCCAGCACGCCGTCGAGGAAGATCTTGCGATCCATGTCGGCAGCGGTGAAGCCGTAGAATTCTGGCGTCAGTTCCGGATTGTAGACCGGCTTCTCGATGCCCAGCGGGTCGAGGTTGGCTTGCAGGTGGCCGTTCACGCGGAAGGCGCGGATCAGCATCAGGGCGCGGATGGAGTCATGCGCGGCGGCACGGACGTGCTCGTTGGTCAGTTGACCATCGGCAGCAGCGGCCGGAGCGGCAGGGCATGCACCCGGCTTGCCAGCCTTCGGGTCCGCCTTGGGCGCGGGCCAGCGGCCATCGAAGACAGCGGTGTCCTCGGTCGGCTCGTCGCCACGGTTGCGGCCCCAGGAACCGGCACCTGCCGACTGCTTGACCAGATCGGCATTGTCTTTGAGCTGGTCAAAGAAAGCGCGCCATTCACCCGACACCGAGGTCGGGTCATTGGCCCATTTCTCGTGCAGATCCTCAATGAAGGCCGCGTTGGCACCGTAAAGGAAAGAGGTCTCGGCAAAGACCTGATTCAGCCGACCTGCATCGTCCGCCATTTTTCTCACACATCCTATTCCACCGCAGGGGCATGAAAAGCGCCCGCGAGCGAAGCTCATATAGGCCCACTTTCCTCCGGGGTCATGGCCCTACAAAGGCCAAGTGGGAGGAATTTCGTCGAAAGTGCTAGAAAAACTGCCTTCCAACGAGTTTTGGACCACTGCAAAGCCTCGTGAATTGCGAAAATCGTCCCTTTCGCGACCCCCGAGCCCCTGAACGGGTGTTAGTCCCGCCGGACTTCACTAACCCTTAACGCAAAGAAAAAGGCGACAGGGTTCTTACCCTGCCGCCCTCTTTTTCCGTTTTTATCCGATCCTTGGATCGAAAAGTCTTAGCCCTTGAGGACTTCGACCAGGGTCTTGCCCAGACGTGCCGGCGACGGCGAGACACGGATGCCAGCGGCTTCCATGGCTGCGATCTTCGACTCTGCATCGCCCTTGCCGCCCGAAACGACTGCACCGGCGTGGCCCATGGTGCGGCCCTTCGGCGCAGTACGACCGGCGATGAAGCCAGCCATCGGCTTCTTACGGCCCTTCTTGGCTTCGTCGATCAGGAACTGAGCGGCGTCTTCTTCGGCCGAGCCGCCGATTTCGCCGATCATAATGATCGATTGGGTTTCTTCGTCGGCCAGGAACATTTCCAGGACGTCGATGAACTCGGTGCCCTTGACCGGGTCGCCACCGATGCCGACAGCCGTGGTCTGACCCAGGCCTTCGTTGGTGGTTTGGAACACGGCTTCATAGGTCAGGGTGCCCGAACGCGAGACGATGCCCACGTTGCCCTTCTTGAAGATCGAGCCCGGCATGATGCCGATCTTGCACTCGTCCGGGGTCATGATGCCCGGGCAGTTCGGGCCAAGCAGGCGCGAGTTCGAGCGGTCAAGGCGAGCCTTCACGCGCACCATGTCCTGCACCGGAATACCTTCGGTAATGCAGGTGATGAACGGGATTTCGGCTTCAATCGCTTCGATGATGGCGTCGGCAGCACCTGCCGGCGGCACGTAGATCACGGAGGCGTCAGCGCCGGTGGCGTCGCGGGCTTCGGCAACCGAAGCGTAGATCGGCAGGGTTTCGCCGTGCGAACCGGTCCAGTTGGTGCCGCCTTTGGTCGGGTGCACACCGGCAACCATTTGGGTGCCGTGGTAGGCCAGAGCCTGTTCGGTGTGGAAGCCGCCGGTCTTACCGGTCAGGCCCTGCACGATGATCTTGGTGTCTTTATTGACGAGGATGGACATGTGTCTGTTCTCTGAATTCTAGGTGCAGGGCTTAGGCGACAGCGGCGACGATCTTCTGGGCGGCGTCGTCCAGATCGTCAGCAGCGGTGATGGCCAGACCCGACTCGTTCAGGATCTTCTTGCCCAGTTCGACATTGGTGCCTTCGAGGCGAACCACCAGCGGAACCTTCAGGCCGACTTCTTGCACAGCAGCGACAACGCCTTCAGCGATGACGTCGCACTTCATGATGCCGCCGAAGATGTTGACGAGGATGCCCTCGACCTTCGGGTCAGCGGTGATGATCTTGAAGGCTGCAGCAACCTTCTCCTTGCCGGCGCCACCGCCGACGTCGCAGAAGTTGGCCGGCTCTTTGCCGTACAGCTTGATGATGTCCATGGTCGCCATGGCCAGACCAGCGCCGTTCACCATGCAGCCGATGTTGCCGTCGAGGGCCACGTAAGCGAGGTCCCACTTCGAGGCTTCGATTTCCTTGGCGTCTTCTTCGGTCTCATCACGCAGGGCGCGGATGTCTTCGTGACGGTACAGAGCGTTGCCGTCGAACGAGACCTTGGCGTCCAGGACGCGCAGGTGGCCGTTTTCCATGACGATCAGCGGGTTGATCTCGAGCATGTCCATGTCCTTCTCGACGAAGGCCTTGTACAGGATCGGGAACAGCGACTTGCCGTCTTCGGCAGCCTGACCGGTCAGTTCCAGAGCGGCGTTGATCGCAGCGACGTTCTCGTCGGTGACACCGGCTTCCGGGTTGATGGCGATGGTGTGGATCTTTTCCGGAGTGGCGTGGGCCACTTCTTCGATGTCCATGCCCCCTTCGGTCGAAACGACGAATGCGGTTTGACCGACCGAGCGGTCAACCAGCAGCGAGCAGTACAGTTCGCGGGCGATGTCAGCACCGTCTTCGATGTACAGACGGTTCACTTGCTTGCCAGCTTCGCCGGTTTGGGCGGTGACGAGCGTGTTGCCCAGCATTTCCTTGGCGTGAGCGACGGCTTCTTCGATCGAGAAGGCCAGACGAACGCCACCCTTGGCTTCAGCGCCCAGTTCCTTGAACTTGCCCTTGCCGCGGCCACCAGCGTGGATCTGCGACTTCACGACGTAAAGCGGGCCAGGCAGTTGCTTGGCAGCAGCTTCGGCCTGATCTGCCGAGGTAATAGCGACGCCTTCGGCGACAGGTGCGCCGTAGGCCTTGAGGACCTGTTTGGCCTGATATTCGTGAATGTTCATATTGGATCCGCGCCAATGGAGAGGTTTGGGGAAACTTTGGTCGCGCTTATAGGCATTGCGGGTTCTGGTACGCAACAGTCTGTCGTCATGCGTGAGGTAACAACGTCCTGAATGCAGAAGGCCGGACGCGATTATGCGCCCGGCCCTCGCCAGTCGGATAGGTTGGCCCAAGCCCTTAGTCGGTCCAGTCCTTGGGCAGGGTGCGCGATGCGCAGAAGTGCAGCACAGACGCCATCAGATAGAAGCCCATGCCCGTATAGATAGCCCAGCGCAGGCTCTCGTCACCGAAGGTCGGGCGCAAAACATCGCTCATCCAGCCGAAGTAGAAGAAGCCGACAGCGAGACCCAGCAGATTGTTGATCAGCAGGAAGATCGCCGAGGCGGTCGAGCGCATCGGGGCCGGAGCCAGATGCTGTACCGCGGCCGTGATCGGACCCAGCCATGCCAGGTTCAGGCCTGTCGGGATCAGGAAGATCAGGAAGGCGATTACCAGAGCCAGACCCGCA
Organism: Brevundimonas sp. GN22; assembly: GCF_054824005.1. Taxonomy (NCBI): domain Bacteria; kingdom Pseudomonadati; phylum Pseudomonadota; class Alphaproteobacteria; order Caulobacterales; family Caulobacteraceae; genus Brevundimonas; species Brevundimonas sp. GN22. The sequence goes on from NZ_JSYD01000059.1 coordinate 22,430, forward strand.
CTACCGCCACCCGGCAGCATGCCGATGATGGCCGGCGAGTTCATTGCCAGAATGAAGCACGGTGCCGAGATGATGAAGGCGACCGCCGGGACCAGCGGATAGGCCGACTTGGAACGCTTGGCCATCTTGTCGGCCACCGCGCCGCCCATCCAGATACCCAGCAAACCACCGATCAGGGCGATACCGGCATAGTACCAGCTGACCTGCGAAAGCGTCAGATTGAAGCTGCGCATGAAGAACAGGGGCAGCCAGCCCGCAACACCGTAGCCACACACCGATGAAGACGCCGCGCCCAGCGAAAGCAGCCAGAAGCTCTTCTTTTTCATGATGACATTGCCGGTGGACTTGGCGATCCACAGCGAGATGCCGATGACGGTCATCAGGCCTGTCCCAAAGAACGGGATGACCGGATTTTGCACGCCAATGCCCATCAGGCTCAGCACGCCCAATGCCGCAAATACACCGCCGATACCAAAGCTGGCCAAAGCCACCTTTTTACCGAGGCCAGTGTCTTCCGGGACTTCAAAGGGGTTCGATGCGTAGGGAGCAACCCGCGCAGGCGTGGCCGCAGCGCCCGCAAGAGGCGCATCTGTGCCGCCACGCTTTGGATCGCGCACGGTCATACGTAGGATCGGCGCAATAAGAACGCCCAGGACGCCCACCACGATAAAGGCCGTCTGCCAGCCGTATTTCGCCGCCAGCAAACCCCCGATCAGGGTCCCGCCTGCGGTCCCCAACGGGATGCCAAAAGCAAAAGCAGCCATGGCGCGCGCGCGCTGATTGGGCGGAAAATAATCGGCAATCAGGGAATAGGCCGGTGCCACGCCGCCCGCTTCACCCACGCCGACACCCATGCGGAACAGGAACAGTTGGCCGAACGAGCCCGCGATACCGCACAGTGCGGTAAAGCCCGACCAGACCGCCAGCGCACCCGTCATAATCCACACGCGGCTGGTCCGGTCTGCCAGCCACGCCAGCGGAATGGCTAGCGTCGAATACACCGAGGCAAAGGCAATCCCGCCGAGCAAGCCAAACTGGCTGTCGCTCATCTGGAAATGTTCTTTCAGCGGTGCCGCGAGGATGCCGATAATCTGGCGATCCACGAAGTTCAGCATGTAAACAAAAACGAGAATGGCCAGCACGTAATAACGATAGGCTGGCGAAGGAGCCTTATCCCCCTCACCGACCGCTGTCGCGGTGCCGTCTGCAGCCTGCCCTTGGCTCATGGCGCGTCCCCTTCCGAAATATTCTTGTTTGTTGCGACGGTAGCGTTGCCGCTGCCGTGTGCAAAAGAAAAAGAGCGGCGGTGAGTACCGCCGCCCTTCTTCGAACTTAGTGGTCCAGAGCCACGGCTTAGTATTTGGCCGTGAACTTCACCGTCCACGTGCGCGGCGCGCCGTAGTAGGCGGTACGGATACCCGCCACCGACGAGAACTCTTGCGCGTCGGTCTTGTAGACTTCGTCGCTGAGGTTCTTGCCATAGATGCCGATCGAATAGCGGTCGTCGGCGGTGCGCCATTCGGCACGCGCGTCGTACATCCAGTAGCTGTCCTGGAACATGCTCGGATATTCTTCGCCGGTCAGGATGTTGGCGTTGTCCACCGACAGAGCCATGCTGGAGCGATAGCGGGCTTGGGCACCGATTTGCAGGGCACCGTTTTCGCCGAGGTTGAACTCGTACGAGCCACCCAGACGCAGGGTCCACTTCGGCGAGAAGGCCGGGGTCTGCCAGCTACGGTCGATGGTCGTCTCGACGGGCGGCGTGCCGAGGGCGCGCACTTCGTCAAACTCGCCATAGGACGCATCGAGGTAGCCGATCTGGGCATCCAGTTGCAGGGCCGGCGTGACGTTGGCGTACACTTCAAGCTCGGCACCCTTGATGTCGAGCTGACCGGCATTCAGGACGGTCAGTGCGATGGTGCAGTTGCCACCCGGCGTTGCGGCGTCAGCCACACAGTCCGAGACACGGGCCTGGAAGTCTTCGTAGTCATTGTAGAAGACCGAGGCGTTGGCGCGGACGCGGCCATTGGCCCAGCTGGTCTTGGCACCCAGTTCGAAGCTGGTGACGGTTTCCGGATCGTAAGGCTGTTGCTCACCTGGGTTGTTCGCACGGCCGTTGAAGCCGCCCGACTTGAAGCCCTTGGAGATACGGCCATAGACCATGGCGTCCGGCGAGACCTGATAGTCCACCGAGATCATCGGCGAGACGTCAGACCAGCTGTTGTTGACGTCAAAGGCGAAGGTCGGGTCCAGACGGAACGGCGCGAATACGGCGTCATAGGGTGCGAACACGGTGCCGATCAGCGACGGGATGGTCCAGTCGGTCGTCGTGGTGCGCCAGTAGTCCTTTTCCTCGTGCGAGTAGCGCAGACCGGCCGACAGACGCAGGGCGTCCGTAGCTTGCCACGTACCGTTGGCGTAAACCGCCCAGCTGGTCGTATCCAGATCGTCGGCAATCGTGCGAAGGAAGCCGGTCGGCAGGCCCGCAGTGGTGAAGATGTCGTCGCCATAGGCTTCCTGATAGGATTCAATCTTTTCCTTCAGGTAGTAGACGCCGGCAACGCCGCTGAAGCGGCCGCCGTTGTTGTAGCTCAGCTGGAATTCCTGGCTGAACTGGTTCTGGTCGACGCCGACGAAGACATCGCCCATTTCGAACTGGGTGGCGTCGATGTCGATGTAGTCGTCGTAGGACAGGTCACGATAGGCCGTGATCGACTTCAGGGTCAGGCTTTCGCTGAGGTCCCAGGTCGCCGTCGCGGACAGGCCCCAGTGATCCAGCGGCGTTTCATTCGGCAGGCCCGGCGTGGTGCGGGACTGGTAGTTGAACTCGCTGCCAGCCGCCGGAGCCGGCTGGCGCACGGTCACCGTGCCGAGCAGCAAGTCGGTGGTGTAGAGGGGGCTTTCGGCGCGACCCACGGTCATACCGGCGCGCTCGCGGGTATAGTCGGCGGCCACATCGAGGCGGAAATTATCGCGCGGGGTCCAGGCTGCCGAGACACGGCCCGCCAGAGTGTCCTTGTCGTTATACTCTGCGCCCGTGACTGGATCGGTGACATAGCCGTCACGCACCGAGTACAGGACTGCACCACCGATGGCGAAGGTGTCGTTCACCGGCGTTGCGCCGCTGAACTTGATTTCGCGCTGGTTGTAGTCACCGAAGGCGGCCGAGACGTTGGCGTATGGGCCGGAATCCGGACGGCGGGTAACCAGCTTCAAAGCACCGCCGATGGTGTTCTTGCCATACAGCGTACCTTGCGGACCGCGCAGAACTTCAACGCGCTGCAGGTCCATCAGGTCCAATTGGGTACCGCGGATGCGGCTGAAGTAAACGTCATCCACATAGACGCCGACGGCCGGATCGAAGGTTTGCAGCGCATCCGGCTGGCCCACGCCGCGGATGTAGATGTTGGTTGCGTCCGACGAACCACGGCCCTGTACCAGGTTCAGGTTCGGCACAGCGCCCTGAATGCCGGTGACGTCGGTTGCGCCGATACGGTTGAGGGTCTCTTCCGAGAAGGCCGAGATCGACAGCGGCGTCTTTTGCACGGACTCTTCGGTACGGCGTGCGGTAACGATGATGTCTTCAACGGCTACAGCCTCTTGCGAGGCGGTTTCTTGCGCCTGAGCGCCGGTCGCGATTGCGCCAAACGCAGCGCCGGCCAGCAAGGCGCGCTTCATCACTCGGTTCATGTGAGTCCCTCTTGTTTCCAACCTGATCGACGCTTTTATTCAGCGTTCAATGATTTTCTTTAGATGTGGCTGTTATTGCGTAGGCTGTCAAACGCCAAGATAGTGCACCCTCTGACGTAACGGCGAACTGTGGCACGCTTGCACAGCCGCGATTTTGCGCGCCCGACGACCGGTAACAAGACGACTGATATGACCGACACCCCCAAGGCCATCGCTGCGGATACCCCGATTGCCGGAGAAAAAAGCGCGCCTGCCACGCCCCGTAACGCAGCACCACGACGCCCTCGCAACGCCGGTGCCACCTCGGAGACCGGAAAAAGGGGCCGTCCGAAAAAGTCTGCCTCAGAAGGTTCGAACGATACCCGCGACGCCATTTTGAACGCCGGCGAGGGTCTGTTCTCCCAGCACGGCTTCTATGGTGTGACCATCCGCGAGGTGGCCCGCGAAGCCGGGGTCGATACCGCGCTGGTGCACTATTATTTCGGCTCCAAGAAAGACCTGTTTGACGCGGTCTTTAACCGTCGCGCCGCCGTCTGGAACAACGAGCGCGTCGCCGCTGTGGACCGCTATGCGGCGGCCAACGAGGGTCAGATGACCTTGGAGGGCCTGTTGGAGGCCTTCCTGCGCCCGCCTTTCCAGTGGTCCCTGACAGGTGGTCCCGGCTGGAAGCATTATGCGGCGCTGGTGGCGCAGACCAACGCCAACCCCGCATTTGGCGGCGAGACCATGGCCCGATATTTCGACCCCGCGATCCGTCGCCTTCTGGAACTGGTGCGCGTCATCATGCCCAAGGCTACCGACGAGCAACTCTATTGGTCCTGGCACAATCTTTCCGGTGCCCTGACGCTGACCCTCGGCGAGACAGGCCGCATTGATCGCCTTTCCGGCGGCCTATGCAAATCGGGCGACCTGAACACAGCTTGCGACCGGATGGTAAAGTTCGGTGCGGCCGGGTTCCGCGCTGTTTGCGACCACGACTGAAGCAACCATGGACAAAGCGCCCTTCCATAAGCGTCCCATCATGCGCGGTATTGCCATCGGCATCGTCGCCGGAGGATTTCTGGCGTTCAGCGGCGCATTCGGATCATCGCAGGCTCCGCTTTGGCTGCGGCTGGTTTATTGGATTCCCCTGATCATTGCCGGCGGCCTTTGGGCGGCCCTGTGCAGCCGCGTGCTGGAACGGACCATCGACACCAGCGACCGGCCGTGGCTGGAAATCGCGTTGTTGTCCTTGCTCATGGCTGTGCCGGTGATCGTCATGGTCTGGATCACCACCGCAGTGCTGTTTTGGCGCGAAGCACCAACACTGGCGCACCTCCACCACTTCTTCTTGCCGGTGATGGCCGTGACGGTGCCTTTGTGCGCGATCAATGTCTTCATCAGTCGCGCCCAACCCGTAGCCACCCATGCCACCGAGGGACAGGCACCGGCCCGCTTTCTGCAACGGCTTCCGCTGAAACTGCGTGGAGCAAACCTTTGGGCGGTACAGGCCGAGGACCATTATCTGA
>NZ_JSYD01000060.1:0-24546 GCF_054824005.1 Brevundimonas sp. GN22
TTGGCGACGCGGTCGGCATTCTTGGCAAAGCGTTCGTCTGTGCCCAGTTCGGGCTGGCCCAGCGACTCGCACAGTTTGCGGAACTGCCCGTCATTTCCCACGGCGATGATGATCATGCCGTCCGAGCAGGGGAAGGGCTGATAGGGCGACAGGTTGGGGTGGGCATTGCCCATGCGTGTCGGCACCTTGCCGGAAACGAAATAGTTGGTCGCCTGATTGGCCAGAACCGCGGCCTGAACATCGAATAGGGCGATATCGATATGCTGGCCTTCGCCTGTCGCGCGCGCGTGCCACAGGGCCGCAAGGATGGCGTTGGAGGCATAGAGGCCGGTGAAAATGTCCACGACCGCGACGCCGACCTTCATCGGCTCGGCACCGGCTGCACCATCCGGCTGGCCAGTGATGGACATCAGCCCACCCATGGCCTGTATCATATAGTCATAGCCGGCACGGAGGGCGTCCGGCCCGTCCTGTCCGAAGCCGGTGATCGAGCAATAGACAAGGCGCGGATTGATGGCCGACAGGCTGGCATAGTCCAGCCCGTATTTCTTCAGCCCCCCGACTTTGAAGTTTTCGACCACTACATCGCATTCAGTCGCCAGTTTCCGAATCGCATCGGCCCCTTCGGGCGAGGCCATGTCGAGTTCGACCGACTTCTTGCCGCGGTTGGCGCACAGGAAATAGGCGGCGTCCCCCCGCGCGCCATCCGAAGTCGTTGTAAAGGGTGGGCCCCACTGCCGAGTATCGTCGCCCATGCCGGGGCGCTCGACCTTGACGACCTCGGCCCCCATATCGGCAAGGGTCTGCGTCGCCCAGGGTCCGGCCAATACGCGAGACAGATCGAGTACACGCACGCCGTGCAGCGGGCCGTTCGGACGGAGGGTCTGCGAGGTCATAGGCGTCAGATAGCAGGAGTCTGTCGTGGCAGGCGATAGGCGACTAATGCGCATAGCGACCTTCGTCTGCCTTTGTTTGGCTAAGGTTGGTCTATATTATCAGCGATCAGTAACCGACCGCATGTAGGCTCGCGTAGCGTTTGAGCGGCGGATCGGCAGCGCCTGGTCAGTGGCGCGTACGTATTGTCACTGATAGCGATCGCGTCCTGAAGTTGTACAATAGGTATCTAAGTTCGTACCTCTTGTTGTGGACTGCGAACAGTAGGCGCGCTTTGGCGCGTATCAGTAAGCGTAATCAGTAAGCGTATTTAGTAAGCGTAGCGTACCTAAGGGCGGCGGGTCGAACCGTCGCCCTTTTTGGTCGCCTGCAGATGATCTTGCGCATTCGGCATGGCCATTTAAACATCGCGCACTCGCGACAGGGAGCCGTTTCCACTGTCGCATGATAAATAACGATATTATTTGTATTTGCGCATTCTCCGCGACATGCGGTAATGCGCGTTCAGTTCTTAATTTCCTCGGCCGCGTGCTTTCATGATTTGGCCGTCGAGATCCCAGGGTCGCGACTTGAAAGGGTGGCAATTTGCAGCGTTCAGCTGAATCCGGGAATGGTGGCTCGCGTCGTAGTCTCAAGGCGCAAGGAACGGGCAGCAGCCTGCCGGTTTACCACCAGCTTAGCTCTATCTTGCGACAGCAAATCAAGGATGGTGTCTTCTCGTCGGGGAAGGCCATGCCGTCCGAGATGCAGTTGTCGCAAACCTATGATGTTTCGCGCGTGACCGTTCGTCGCGCCCTCGAAACCTTGGAAAAAGAAGGCTTCATCGTGCGCCGCCATGGCGTGGGCACGTTTGCCGCGCCGCGTCCGGAGACGGCCACCAGCACGATCAACCGTGTATCCGGTCTGGTCGAGAACCTGATCACGCTGGGGCTGGAAACGACGGCGCAATTGCTGTCGTACGTACCCGATGCGCCAACGCCACCAGTTGTCTTGCAAGCCCTACGTCTTGAGCCCAGAGACACAACCCTGCGTATCGAGCGTCTGCGCTTCTACAAAGACAGGCCGCTGTCGCTGTCTCTGGTGTATGTGCCGCATGACTTCGCCCATCTGGCTCCCGAGCATCTGATCGACGACCGGCCGATCATCCGGCTGCTGGAAGATGGCGGTCTGCGCCCTGACCGTGCGGAGCAGACCATCAGTGCTGTTCCGGCCGATGACGAGGCCGCTGCACGTCTGAATGTCGGGATCAGCATGCCCTTGCTGCGTATGCGCCGGACGGTGTTTAGCGTCGACGGCCACCCGCTGGAGCATCAGGTCGGCCTGTATAACCCCGACCAGTACGAGTATCACATGATGCTCACACGCGATAATAGCTCGGCCCGCCCGCAGTGGCGCCATATCGGCTAATCTTCCGCGTGCGGTAAGACAAAAAGAAGGGGCGATCCGATAGATCGCCCCTTTGTTGTATCAGGCCCCGAACTTGCGCAGCGGCACATCGGCGATGGGGATTGTTGTGGTCTTTTCTTCGGTGAAGAACGCCATGGAGGAGGTCGCACCGTCGCGGCCGAGACCAGAATCCTTCACGCCGCCGAACGGGGCGCGGAGCTCGCGCACCATCGGAGTGTTCACCCACATTAGGCCGGTGCGGATGGCCTGACTGACGCGCAGGGCCTTGTCGACGTTCTGGGTCCACAGATAGCCGACCAGACCGAACTGGCTCTCATTGGCCATGCGAATGGCGTCTTCGGCGTCGGAGAATTTCACGAAGGCGGCGAAGGGGCCAAAAATCTCTTCCTGACACACGCGGTCCCCGTTGCTGGGGGCCAGCACAGCCGTCGGTTCGATGTAGTAGCCGTCGCGATCCAGCGCCTTGCCGCCGGTGAGCAGGGTTGCGCCCTGTGACTGGGCAATGTCGACGTAGGACAGGATGTGTTCGCGGTGGCGTGCCGAGGCGATAGGGCCGATCTCCGTCTCGTCCGAGAGCGGATCACCCACCTTGATCTTACGGGCGCGCTCGACAAAGCGACCGACGAAATCGTCAAAGATCGAGTCCTCGACCAGAATGCGCGAACCGGCAAGGCATTGCTGGCCGTTGTTCGAGAAGATGGAAACCAGCGCACCGTCCAGCGCGCGTTCCTGATCGGCGTCTGCGAAGATGATATTGGCCGACTTGCCACCCAATTCCACTGCGGCAGGCTTCAAGCGACGACCGGCGGCCTGCATGATGGTGCGGCCCGTTTCGGTCCCACCCGTGAAGGCGATCAGATCTACGTCTGAGTGATCAACGAGTGCCGAACCGGTGGTCTGGCCCCGACCGTTGACGAGGTTCACCACGCCCACAGGGGTGATCTCGTTAATAATCTCGACCATGCGCGCCAGCGAGAGCGGGGTCTGCTCCGACGGCTTCAGGATGCAAGCGTTGCCATAGGCGATGGCCGCCGCGACCTTCATCGAGGCCAAGGCCAGCGGCGAGTTCCATGGCGCAATCAGAGCGGCTACGCCGACCGGATGGCGGGTGACGAAGGTCAGATAGTCCTTGTTCTGTTGCCAGACCTGCCCGGGTTGCTGGCTGATGACCTCGGCGAAGAAGCGGAAGTTGTAGGCGGCGCGCACGACCTGACGGCCCAGCACGTCACGGCGCACGATGCCGGCGTTCAGGGTCTCCAGCGTCGCCAGTTCATAGGCATTGGCATCGATGGCATCGGCGATACGGCACAGGATGGACTGGCGCTCTTCAATCGCCATCCCTGACCATTTCGGATCGTTGAAGGCGCGTCGGGCCGAGCGGACAGCGCGGTCAACTTCGTTGGCGTCGGCCTCCTGAAGCTCTGAGATGATCTGGCCGTTACCGGGATAGAAGGTCGGGATACGGTGTCCGCCCTGATCGCCTACCCACTGGCCGTCGATAAAGCTGGTGACCAATTTTGGAGCGAGGTCGAACGGGTTGGACGTGCCGGTAGCCATTACTCAGTTCCTGTACGATGCCGTCAGGCAGCATGATTAGTGGTCTTGAACCTAATACGTCTTAAGCGTGACGGGCAAGACCAAGACTGGCGTTATCAAAAGCCTGATCGCGTTCAAAGCGCAAATATCGTGCGCGGATGCGGCGAAAGCGTTGCAGGCTCCAAAATAGTGTTGTCGTGCCATCGGATAATGTATTACATCGAATACAAGTTAGATTTCGGGGTGAGTTATGGTCCAAGTCGGGGGGCAGATCGACACGCAAGTCGTGATCGTGGGGGCAGGGCCTGTCGGCCTAAGTGCGGCTCTGCGCTTGGAAGGCTTCGGCATTTCGGCAGTTGTGCTGGAACAGGAACAAGTCCTGCCCGAAGATCTGCGCGCATCCACATTCCATCCGCCGACGCTCGATATGTTGGCGCAGTACGGGGTGGCTGACGAACTGATCGCGCAAGGATTGCGCTGCGATCATTGGCAAATCCGCAACCATGACACCGGCGACAAGGCTGTTTTCGATCTGTCCTACCTTGTAGGCGAAACGGACCACCCCTTCCGGCTGCAGTGCGAACAGTTCCGCCTCTGCCGCATCCTGGAGGCCCGGCTGGCTTATGCCCGCCACGTCCAGATCCGCATGGGCGCACAGGTGGTCCGCGTTGATCAGAACGATACCTCTGCCCGCGTCGTGTATGAACAGGACGGGCAAGAATGCACGATCACGGCGAAGTATGTGATCGCTGCAGACGGCGCGCGCAGCACGGTGCGGGGCCTGTTGGGTTGGGAGCTGGAAGGTAAGACCTATCCAGAAACTACCATCCTCGCGATTACCGACTTCCCGTTCGAGGAGCACCTCGAGGGACTGTCCAACGTCAACTACTGCTGGACCGAAGGCGGGACGTTCTCGCTGTTGAAGCTGAAGGATTTTTGGCGTTGCAGCCTGTATCCGAGAGGCGAAGAGAGCATCGACGACGCTCTGGATCCGGCATCAATCGAAGCCAAGCTTCAGGGCATTGTGGCGCGTGAGGAGCCGTACAAGGTTCTGGAAATCCGCCCCTATCGCGTGCACATGCGCATCGCGCCGGACTATCGCAAGGGTCGCGTGATCCTCGCGGGGGATGCTGCCCATATCAACAGTCCGTCGGGCGGCATGGGTATGAACGGCGGCGTTCACGATGCCTTCAATCTGACCGATAAGCTCCATCAAGTTTTGAGCGGTGCCGACGAGGGGCTGCTTGATCTCTATACGCGCCAGCGCCGTCCGATTGCCGAAAGAGAAATCCTTGCCCAAGCGGATAAAAACCGCAGCCGGATGCAGGAACGCGATGGCGAGCGTCGCAAGGCAATGATGGTCGAGATGCAGGCCATGTTGTCCGATCCGGTCCAGCACAAGGCCTATGTCATGCGCTCCTCCATGATCGATGGCCTGCGCAAGGCGGCTTCGATCACCTGATCGGAGCCAAACCAGATATGGAAAAAGGCCGGATCGCTCCGGCCTTTTTTGTCTGTGGGTTCAGCCCTGGAGTTTTGCGCTGTCGCTCAAGACGTCAATCTCTTCTTGCAGGACGTAGAAGACACGCTGGGTAAAGGCGGCATGGCGTTGACGGCGCTCTTCCATGTCCTCGGGCGTGGGCTGATAGCTATCGATGGCATCCTTTGCCATCACGCCATTTGCAGCGAGCACCGACTCCAGCGTGACGACGCGGTCGCACAGGGTGGCAACCTCGGCCGTCAGGGCCGTGATAATTGCTGTGAGGCGGTCGTTGGCGGTGTCCTCGAAGAAGGTCGGACGCGGTTGTTTGGGAGAGGCCATTTGAACTCCGGAACGGCAATAGGCGATTAGAAATCAGGCTTGGGTGAGGCGTGCAAGCGCCGTGGGGAAACGGGCGGCGAGCCGGTCACGCCAGGCTGCGTCCCGCGCCAGCCATTGCTCCAGCGCCATACCCTGCCCAAGGTCCTCGCAAACCGCCCAAGCGGTCGCCAGGTTGGAGGACAGGATTGGCGTGTCTGACTTCATCGAAGCGACTGCCAGCGCAGGCAGGCTGGGGGCACCGGTGCCGGTGGCCACCACGGCATCGATGCGTTTGACCGACGCAGCTTGTTCCAGCACGGCCAACAGGTCGGACGAGGTCTGGGTATAGATGGGGTGTCCAGCAACCTTTGACTTGGGGGCTTGTAGGACGAATGCGGGCTGGAACCCCTGCGCTTCCCAATAGGCGGTGGCCGGATCGGTCAACGAGGGCGGGTAGGGGCTGACGAGTGCGATCCGCTTTGCGCCCAGTGCGTTCAGCGCGCGCTCGACCGCACGGGCCGCGGCGATAAGGGGGAGGGTGTCGTGACTGCGTTCGAAGGTAGAACCACAGCGCTGTTCATCTGGCAGCAGATAGGACGACCCCGTGCAGGCAAAGGCGACGGCATCCAGCGGCGCGTCTCCAAACGGCTCCATCCAGCGCGGGATCTGCTGCTCGTAGGCCCGCAAGCGCGCGTGCATATCCTGTGATGGCGCAAACATGCGGCCCGTCAGGACATTGAAGTCCGGCGGCAGCAGGGTCGAAATCTCCGGCTCTGACGTCGGATTCTCTGCGGGCGTGAGTAAGGCCACGACCGCCGCAGCCCCCAGATCGGGGCGGGGACTGGCTATGTCTGTGCAACCGGTGTTCATTATGTCTGCCAACTAAGGCCGGAAGCGTTAAACGACGCTTTCGGAGAGCTTGTATTTGATATAATACATCCTAAAGCGCTTTCGTCATGCTAGAAAGTGCATACGCTGGAGGGATGCGCATGATTATCGACCGTACAGCCACGCACGAGATGTTGGCACGACCGACCCATGACGAGGCGGCGCGGACCCAGTATATCGTGCAATTGAAAAACCACCTGCGTCGTTTCGAAAACGCCAACCGCGTTGCGCTGGAAAACCGCGCGGGACCCGCTTTCAAAGTCATAACGGGCCACGAGCCGCAGACGGTCGAAGATATCACGGCGGCAATGGTCGATGATCCTTTCTACCAGATCTGGAGTGCATTCAGCCGTAGCGCACAGGATGTGATGTGGACCTCGGTCGGCACGACCATCCATCGTGAACTTCCGCGCATGACCGAGGTCGCCGCGCGTCTGGCCAATGCGCCGGCGGGCGGTACGTGCGAGACCAGCCCTGATTTCAAAGCCCCCGCTGACGCCTATGCCGCGCACATCCACGGCCAGCCGGGCGGCTATATGCTGGGTGAAGAGTCCGCGACCGATTTCGTGGCGGGTGCCTTCTACGAGAGCGGCGGCAATGCCTATTCGCTGGGTACCGGTATCGGCATGCGCGACTCCAAGTCGGCGGCCATTATCGAGTTTCTGAAGGCGCGCTATCCCGACTTCAAACCGCGCCGCATTCTTGATCTGGCGTGTTCGTCGGGCGGTGCGACGGTGGGATATTCGGCAGCCTTCCCCGAGGCAGAGGTCTATGGCGTGGACGTGGCACCGGGTTTGCTGCGCTATGCCCACCTGCGGGCCGAGGCTATGGGTCTGAAGGCGCATTTCCGCCAGATGGACGCGGGCGCTCTGGATTTTGAGGACGACAGCTTCGACCTCGTGATCTCGCACAACATGATGCACGAGGTTTCCCGCGAAGCTCTGGGTCGCATCTTCTCCGAGGCGCGCCGCGTGGTGAAGCCGGGTGGTATCGTGGTCCATCAGGATGTGCCGGTGAAGGGCGCGGACTTTACCCCGTTCGAGAAGTTCATCTTCTCGTGGCAGACCAAGAATAACGACGAGCCCTTTTGGGACGACTTCACCGAGGCTCATGTACCGTCGGTGATGCTGGAAGCCGGTTTCAGCCAAGACGAAGTGCTGGAGACGACCGTGAAAATGCGCGACGGCCCGCGCGCCTGGTACGTGGTGTTGGGCCAGAAGACGTAAAACCCGCGAACCTTCCTTGCAGAAAGGCCCCGACCTTATGGATCGGGGCCTTTTTGTTGGGCGGTGAGCGGAGACCAAAAAAGAAGCCCGCAGCGGGTGCTACGGGCTTTTTAGTTTGCTCACCGTCTAAGGTTTAGAAGTTCGCTTCATAGGTCAGGCCGAACTGGCGACCGCGCGGCAGGGAGCCGACGAAGCCGCGTTTCGGGCTGGCAGCGAAGTCCGAGTAGCGGACGATACCGACTGGATCGATGTTGTCGAAGATGTTGCGGCCGAACAGGATCACGCGGTGCGGACCACGCTCCCAGCCCAGCTGGATGTTGGCGGTGTCGCGACCGTCAACCCAAGCGAGGTTGGCGACCTGATCGTATTTCTTGGAGCGGAACGCATAGGTGCCGTCCACGAAGAAACGGTTCTCGCCCATGTACCAAGCGTAGTTGGTGCCCAGCGAGTACTGGATCTTCGGAGCGTTCGGGATGGCATTACCCGAGATGTCGGAGCTGCCGCCGGTCAGGGCCGGAAGGTCCGGATCGAAGGCCTTGGTGTATTCGCTGTCAGCGTAGGCGAAGGTACCGCGCACCAGCCAGTCGGCGGTGATCTTGCCTTGGGCTTCGACCTCGATACCCTTCACCTCGACTTCACCCACGTTGCGGATGAAGGAGACCGTCTCGGTCGAGGACAGCAGGGCGACCTGGGTCATCTGCTGGTTGGTCCAGTCGATGAAGTAACCTGCGACGTTCAGGCGGACACGACGGTCGAATAGGTCGCTCTTGAAGCCGACTTCGTAGTTCCAGGCGGTTTCTTCGCCGTAGGAGCGGTCAGCTGGAGCCAGACGCACGTCGGTGTTGAAGCCACCCGGCTTGTTACCCTTGGCCACGAGGCCGTACAGCATGAAGTTTTCGCTCTGCTTGTACGACAGGGTCACGCGCGGGTTGGTCGAGCGATAGGTGGCACCGAGGTTGAAGTTGGAGTCGCCACCGGTCAGCGTCAGTTCTTCTTCGGCGACACGCAGTTCAGCGGTACCCGACAGCTTGTCGGTGAAGTCGTAACCGACCAAACCGAAGGCAGCGAGGTTGCTGGTTTCAATGGTGCCGTTGTTCTGCAGCGCATTGGTCACGTAGCGGTAACGGCCGTCCCAGCGATCGCTGTTGAAGTAGTAGGCACCGGCCATCCAGCGCAGGCGCTCGCCTTGCGGAGAGGTGACGCGGAACTCCTGGCTGACGCCATCGATGTCGATCTGGTCGTTCACGTGCAGCGAACCACCCAGCAGGCGGGTCGGCTGGTAGTCGAGGTCGGCCTTACGGTCTTCTTCCGACTTGTTGTACGCGGTGATCGACGTGAGGGTGTAGCCGTTCAGATCGTATTCGGTCGTTAGGCTGAGACGGCCCGTCTTGCGCTCTACACCGCCACCGTCGACTTCATCCAGATTGAAGCCGATCATGTCGGGCGTGACGTTGATCGCGCCGCAATAATACTGGGTGCGCGACGACAGATAGCAGTTGTTCGCCGAGGCGCGCTGCATGGCCATCGGCTCATGGCCGTCGTCATTGTGGGCGTAGGACGCACGCAGCAGGAAGCTGAGGTTCGGGGTCGGGGTGTAGTTCAGCGCCAGCGTACCGCCGACGGTCTTTTCCTGACCCAGCATACGGCCGTCGGAAGAGTCGCCCGGCGCGTTGTTACGGTACTCGCCGCCATAGGTGTAGTAGTTGAACGATGCCTGTGCCGACAGCTTATCTTCAACGATAGGACCCGAGATACCGGCCAGCAGATTGTATTCGTCGTGCTGGGCTGCGGTGGCGCGCAGCAGGAGTTCGCGGTCATTCGAGGGGCGACGGGTGGTGTAGCTGATGGCACCCGAGAAGGTCTGGCGGCCATACAGGGCCGATTGCGGGCCCTTGATCACTTCGATCTGGTCCACGAAGGCCAGTTCGGTCGCGAACAGCGAGTCAGGAATATAGACACCGTCAACAAAGGACGCCGCGTTCGGAGAGCCAAACACGTTGGCCTGACCGCGGATCACCGGACGCTCGAAACGGCGGCCCTGATCCTTTTCGATGTTCAGGCCCGGAGCAACCGAGGAAAGGTCGGCCACTTCGCGTACGCCGCGACGCTGCATGTCCTGCGCGTTCATAGCGGTGATGGCGAGGGGCACTTCTTGTAGGCGCTCGCTGGTCTTGCGGGCGGTGACGATGATTTCGTCAACCTGAACTGCCTGATCTGCACCCGCAGTTTGAGCCATAGCTGGCAGTGCAGCACCGGCAATGATTGCAGCAAGGCTGGTCCCCGCCAGCTTTATTGCGCGAATGGCCATTAAATTCCCCTCCATGCGATCGAGCGCACATGTATTATATATAATACGTTTGAACACTGTACGCCCACCGGTGGTCTGTCAATCACGTAAAGACGTTCGAAGAAACCCAAAAATCAGCGATTTTTCGCGTGCGGCATATGGATCACACCCGTTGTAATCTCAGGTGGTTTTCCTTAGAGGACTGCAATTGCATACCTTTTAGGAGCCGTGGACTACAGCCCGCGCCCTTTAAGGTAGGCCGCGCACGCGCCGGACCAGATTCCAGGCTGTTCAATAATATTCGCGGAGCCTCCATCCAGCGGCGCGATCTGCCATTCGGGATGGATCTTCATAAAGCGTTCGGCGTGGTGCCCGACGGGGTCAAGACGACTGGCAAGGAGCAGGGCTGGACTGGCGATCAACGGCAGAACGGCCTGCAGGTCGAAACGATAGGCGGCGCTGTGGCCGTGATCTTGGGTGATGTCGTTCAGATAGTAAGCCAGATTGGCGAGATGCAGGCTCTCGACCGAGAGACCGGGATCGGCAAACCCGCGCATAAAGGCCCAACGGTCAGCGAAATGCCCTCCACCCTCCTGCGGGCCAAAGGCGCGGTGCGGTGCCTGCTGTCGCTGGGCGCGCTCCTCGGCGGAATATAGCGGCGGATTATCGAGGACCAATGCATACACCCGCGAGGGAGCCAATACGGCATAGGCGGCGGCGATTATGGCACCGGTATGGTGACCACCCACGACGGCAGTCTCGATGCCCATCGCCTTGAGGGTAACCTCCAGATTGGCGGCATAGTCTTCGATGGTGGGTGCAAACGGCGGTGCATCGGACAGCCCATAGCCCGGCGTATCCGGCGCGATGACCTGCCAGCCTGCCGCAGCCAGAAGAGGTGCCAGTTTGTGGAACTGCATACCGTTCCATGGCGTCTGATGTAGCAGGACCAGTGGGCGGCCTTGGCCCCATTGTCTGATGTGAACCTGTCCCCACAATCCGGTGACATAGGATCGGCGTCCGGAGAGAAGGGGTGTTGTCATTGGCCTTCCCCTAACGGGATCAGGCGCTGACCCAGAAGACGGCCAAACGTCAGGGCGGGCGTGGCCATCATGCCTCCGCACACGGCGCGTCCCATGGTCTGGCTGGCGCCGATGATCTCGCCTGCAGCCCACAGGCCGCGGATCGGCTGGTCGTCATCGCGGACCACGCGAAGGGACTTGTCTACGCTAAGGCCGACCGCGCTGGAAACGGCCGCGCCTTGCGCGCGGATGGCGTAGAACGGGCCGATTTCAATGGGGGCGGGCAGGTGTTTGCGCCCGAAGAAGTCATTGCCGGAGGCGACGCCGAAATTATATCCGCGAATGGCGCTGAGCAGACCTTCGGTGGCTATTCCCGCCCGGTCGGCCAACTCTTCCAACGTGTCGGCCTTATAGAAGTACGGGCGGTCATCAGCGAACAGGGCGGCAATGACAGCGCTGTCAAAACCAGCAATGAAGGGCGGGGCCTGCTCTAGAATGCTTTGGTCGAAGATGACCCAATATCGCTGGTCCGGTTGTTCCAACAGGGCATTTTCGCGGGCGTCCACGGATTCCATATCCTCGCGCACAAAACGGTGGCCATGGACGTTGACGTAGATTTCCCACGGAAGGCGCTTCTGAGGATAGGTATTCAGGCGTCCGACCATGCCGGGCTTCGGCTGGTCACTGTCCAGCAGGAAGCCGAAGTTACAGAAGAAGTTCTCGCCCCCCCGCAGCGTACCACCGACAGATTGCCCCAGCGTGTAGCCATCGCCCTGTGAGTGGCGATAGGGCAGGTTGGTATAGAGAGGACGCCCGTTCAACTCGGCATACATCTCCGGATTGGCGGTGTAGCCTCCACATGCCAGCACGGTGCTGGTAGCGTGGAAGCGATGCGCCGCGCCATCAGCATCAGTCGCCTCGACACCGATCACATTGCCTGCATCATCGGTCAGCAGACGGCTTGCACGGTGCTGGAGGCGTACCTCCAAGCGGCCTTCTGAGACAGCCTGTTCGACGGCAGCGACCAGAACCTTGCGCACTGATGCGCCGCCCTGCTGGCCCCAATAATAACGAGCGCGGCTATAGGGTTCGTGGCCTACGCCATCCACCGGACAAGCCGGATCGACGTCAAAACCTTGATCCATTAGCCAGTCGAAGGTGTCGGCGGCATTCCATACCGCCAGCCGCACCAAGTCTTCGTTCACCGTGCCCCGGCTGAGGCGCATGATGTCGTCCAAGTGGGCTTGCGGGCTATCCTCGATGCCGCGCTCTTTTTGCAGGCGCGTGCCCGCGGCGCTGAGCTGGCCGTTGGCGACCCACAGCGTGCCGCCCAGTACGTCTGCTGTATCGAGGAGCAGGACCTTGCTGGACCGCTGGGCCGCAAAGATGGACGCTGACAATCCCGCTGTACCGCCTCCAATAACGATGAGGTCCCAAACGTCGGTCGAGGCGGTCGTGTCAGTCATCGGTAACTCGGGAGTGCACTGGCGGATGGACGCGAAGGCGGTGGCCTTAGCGGTTCAGGGTCATCTCTTCGTAGACGGGAACGCGGTGGCGGATTTTCACATTGCCGACGCGCGGGCTGTAGGCGAACAGGTCGCGGTGCTCGAGCAGGAACACCGAGGGGGCCGCCTCGTGGTACATGCGACCCAGCTTCTGATAGGCGATCAGGCGCTGGTCCGTATCCATGATCTGGCGAGCCTTCTCCAGTTCGGCGGTAATGGTCTCATCGCAGAAGAAGGGCACGCGGCGCCCGCAGGAGAAGTCCTCCATGGCGCGGGTCGTGTCGTAATACTGGAAGCTGTTCCATGACAGGGCCAGAGCCTCGCCCGCCCAGCTATTGGCCTGATACTTTGCCAAAAAGTCCGGCATGGTCATGACCTTCAGCTTGGTGTTCACACCCACGCTGCGCCAGTATTCGGCGACGGCCTGCGAGATAAGGTCATCGCCGGGCGCGGCGTCGACCATGACCTCCATCGTCAGGTCGAACCCGTTCGGATAGCCCGCCTCGGCCAGCAACTGCTTCGCTTTGGCCGGATCGTATGGATAGGGGCTGATGGTCGGATCATAGCCGAACACGCCCTCGGCAGCGGGCTGACCCGAGGCCCTGGCCCCTTCGGGCATCAGGGCGACGATGGCGTCCTTGTCGACGGCATAGTTGAGCGCCTGACGGACGCGGACGTCCTTCATCGGGCTGTCGTCAGGGCCGCCGACATTGCGGAAGCTATAGGCTTTGACCTGAGCCGAGGGCGACGACAGGACGTGGTAGCCCTTGCGGTTCAGGCGCTCCAACTCTTCCAGATCGACCAGCGAGAAGTCGATGTCGCCGGACAGCAGCGACTGGGTACGTCCCGCCGCGCTGGGCAGTTCATAGAACACCACGCCCTCGATCTTGGACGGACGCCACGACTTCTCGTTACGCACCAACGTTAGTTGGCGAGACCGTTGGTCCCAGCCCGTCATAGTGAAGGCACCCGTGCCGACAGGCTGGCGAGCGAAGGCTTCCATGCCCATGGACTTTACAGCCTCGGCATCGACCATCATCACAGCGGCCAGACGGCGCGGCAGAACGGGGTCGGGACGGGCGGTGACGATCTCGAGTTCCAGCGGGCCGACCACGCGGGTCGAGGCGATGCCGCGGTTCTCGGCACCGATCAGGCTGCGTTTGCCTTCTTCCGACGCCAGATAGTCGAACACGCCCTTTGCGGCGGCGGCATCGAACACGCGGCCGTTGGAGTAGGTGACGCCCTCGCGGATTTTGAAGCGCCAGACGGTCGGCTCGACCAGCGTCCATTCTGTCGCGAGGCCAGCTTTCAGTTCGCCGTTGTCATCAATAGCGGTCAGGCCATCGAAGATCGCCAGCCAGATCAGCGAACCGGGGCGGCTGTTTCCACGGAAAGGGTTGCCGAGGCTGGAGGGCAGGGAGCCCGCAGCCACACGCAGCACCTGATCGTTCTGCGGCGCGGTAGGACCACAGGCAGCGACGCCCAAGGCCGCAGCGCAGGCCATGCCTGCCAGCAAGGATTTGAACGAAGTCATCTTCATCTTACGCCACACCTTCGCCGGACGGGGCCATTCGGGCATCGCCGCGAATAATGTCCATCACGCCGGCCAGAACGCCGTCATCTATTGCCGCACCATCTTCCAGCAAGGCGGAAAGGCGCGGGTCGGCCAGTGCTGCCGTCGGGTTCAACGCCGCCGCCAGCAGAAGCTGGGTGTAGGCGCTGCGCGGGTTGTAGAGCACCTCAGCGACCTGACCATGCTCGACAATCTGGCCTGTCTGGATGACGCAGACTTGATCGGCCATACGGCGCACGCTGCGCATGTCGTGCGACACGAACAGCATGGCCAGACCCAGTTCCTTGGTCAGGGACTGGAGCAGGGCCGAAATCTTGTCCTGATTGGCGAAATCGAGTGCCGACAGGGCCTCGTCTGCGATCAGCAGTTGCGGCTCCATAGCCAAAGCGCGGGCGATAGCCAGACGCTGCTTTTGACCACCTGAAAGGGCAGCGGGGCGCAATTCGGCGAGGCGGTCGTCCAGATGCACCAGTGCCAGCAGTTCCTTGATACGGTCCTGACGCTGGGAGGCGGTGCGGCCACCTTTGACCAACAGTGCCTCGTCCAGAATTTGGCGGGCGGTGTGGCGCGGGTTCAAACTGGCACCCGGATCCTGAAACACCATCTGGATGGCGTGCAGCGTGGCCTTGGAGCGTTTGCGCAGCGGCAGCAGCTTTTGCCCGTTCAGCAGGATTTCACCCGCCGATGGGTCGACCAGACCGGCAACGGCGCGCACCAGACTGGACTTGCCAGAGCCGGACTCGCCCACGATGGCGGCTACCTGTCCGGCTGCGAGCGTCAGCGAGGCATCGGCCAGCACCGTCTTCCTGGATGGGCCGTCACCATAGGCGACGCTGACGTCCTTGATCTGCAGCAGGGTCATTGGCCACCTCCGTGCGTAAGCGTGCCAATCGGGGCAGCGGCCAGAAGCTGGCGGGTAAAGTCATGCTGTGGTGCCGACAGGATGGTACGTGTCGGACCTTCCTCGATGATCTGCCCTTCGAGCATCACAACCAGACGGTCGCAGATGGCGGCGGCGGCGGCGATGTCGTGGGTGACCATCAAGCCCGCGCTGTTCGATACCTTGCGGCGCATCAGGGCGAGAATTTGCAGTTGAACCGTCGGGTCCAGCGCCGTGGTTGGCTCGTCTGCCAACAGCAGGGCCGGATTGTTGATAAGCGCCAGACCGATCATCGCCCGCTGGCGCTGACCGCCGGAAAGTTGGTGCGGATAGGCATCGACGCAGGCGCTGCTCCCGGGCAGATGCATCGACTTCAGAATGTCGATGGCGAGCGCGCGGGCTTCAGCTTTCGACAGGTTCTGATGACGGCGGGCCGATTCAATCAGGATCGAGCCAATGGTTTTGACCGGATTGAACGACGACAGCGGGTCCTGGAAGATCATGCCGATCTGGCCACCACGGATGGCGCGCCATTCCTTTTCCGAACGGTTGTCGATCCGTTGGCCGTCGAGGATGATCTCGCCCGCGGTCATGCGCACGCCGGTCGGCAACAGCCCTGCGATACCGAAGCAGGTCAGGGTCTTGCCCGAGCCGGACTCGCCCACCAGCCCGAGGATTTCGCCCCGACGGATTTGCAGATCGAGCGATGGCACCAGAACGCAGCCACCTTCGACGGCTTCAAGACGGAGGCCGTTGACGTCGAGCGCGATATCGGAATGGGTGACGGCGCTCATCGGGTGATGTTCCGCAGATACTGGCCCAGACGGTGGGCGGATACGATGATGATCACCATGGCGAATGCCGGAGCCAGCGTCAGCCAAGGCGCTTCGAGCATGTAGCCACGGCCTTCGCTCAGCATGGCCCCCCAAGTTGCGGCACCAAGCGGCGCGCCGATGCCGAGGAAGGACAAAGCGCCTTCGGCCACGATCATCTCGGCAAAGTGGAACACCACCAGCACCGACAGGGTGGGGATCAGCGCCGGCAGGACGTGATGCAAATATAGGCGCATCTTGGACATGCCGGTCATCTCGGCGGCCTGGACGTATTCGCGTTGGAACAGGCTGCGGGCCTCGGCATAGACAACGCGCGAGAATACTGGCCACGTCACCAGACCCAGCGTCAGGGTCAGGGCAACAAAGCCGCTGTCACCCAAGATGGCGATGACGGTCACGGCCATGACGAAGGACGGGAAGGACTGGGTAAAGGTCGTCAGCAGGCGTAAGGCCGAGCCCAGAATGCCGCCCTTGTGGGCAGCCAGAATGCCGAAGGTCGAGCCGATACAAAATGCGATGACCGTGGCGCAGAACGCAGCCCCGACCGACCAGCGCAGACCCGTCAGCAAACGGGCAAGTTGGTCGCGGCCCAGCTCATCGGTGCCCAGCAGGTGATCCGGTGACAGCGGTGGCAGCAGACGCGCCGTCAGGTCGATTGCACGGTGGTCGTGGCCGGACAGCGCATCACCCAACACCATGGTCAGGGCGCACACGACACCGACCATGCCCAGCGGCAGAAGGGGGGAGCGGATGATCTTGGCGAGGCTCATTTGTCCGCCCTCGCGCCAACGCGGATGCGAGGATCCAGAATGACTTGGACGGCTTCGGTCAGGGCGTTGCTGAGGAAGACCGAGATGACCATGACAATCACCACCGCCTGAACGACAGGGAAGTCGAGGTTCAGCGTGGATTGCACCAGCAACCAGCCGATGCCCGGCCATGCAAAGATGGTTTCGATTACGACGAGGCCCGTCAGCATAAAGGCGATCTCGGCACCGATCAGGGCCACGGCACCCAGCAGCGAATTGGGCAGGACGTGACGCCACAGGATCACATTGTCCGATGCGCCGATTGAACGGGCGGTACGCACAAAGTTGGCGTTGAGCGCGGCCCATGTATTGGCTTCGACGACGCGGGTCAGCTTGGGCGCGAGGAAGCAGACCACCGAGACGACGGGCAAAATCCACGTCGCCGGACCCGAGAAGCCGATGGACGGCAGCCACTCAAGGCTGGCCGCGAACAGGTTGATCAGCAGCAGGGCGATAACAAAGCCCGGGAAGCCCTGAAGGACCGAGAGAAAGGCACGCACGGCCTTGCGAGATCTCGATGTCTGGCTTTGGCCCAGCCATGCACCCAGCGGTAGCGAAACGATCAGGTTGAGGGTGATGGCCATGGCCGCCAGCATCAGCGTGGCGGGCAGGGCGGCCAGTACCTTTTCCATCGCAGGGGTGCCGTCCAGCAAGGACTTGCCGAAGTCACCCTGTGCAAGACGGAAAATCGTGGAGACGAACTGCGTCACCAGCGGCTTATCGAAGCCGTTCTCGACGCGAATGGCCTGAATTTGGTCAGCCGTCGCGCCTTCGCCCGCCAACACTATGGCCGGATCGCCCGTCAGGCGAAGCAGGAAGAACAGGACGGTGACGGTCGCCAGCAGCACGAACGCGAAATCGCGAAAACCGGACAGGAGTTTGCGGATAGCCACGGTCACCGGCTCCGGACCGGCCGGCGGATTGCTCCGGCTCTGGTTGCGTAACGCATCATTCCCCCACTCAAGCTACGTTCGCTGAACCTATCTCGCCCAACGCCGCTAGGGTAGTGCTAGCACGTATTCAAACAAATACAACATGCGCGATTTCTCGTTTATAATCGGCGGAAATGCACAGGTACGTCGCGTGAACACGCAGAGTTTGACGCCAAGCTCAGGCGTTGCGGTTCTCATTGTCGTCCGGATTGAATACCAATGATGCGCTCAGTCGAGCGTGTGAGGGGAAATATGAAGCGTATCAAGACACCCGCGGGCCTTGCCGCCCTGCTGCTGGCCGGAACCTGCCTGACGGCTCCGCTGGCTCTGCCAAGCCTCGCTTTGGCGGAAGTGACTGCCGACGGCACCACGACCGAGGCCAGTCCCCTGACACCTGCCGTTGCAGGTGTGACCGCGCCGAAGGACTTCTTCCCGCAGGAGCCTGGCACCGACTATTATCTGGCGAATTACACCCAGTACGAAGCCTATCTGAAGCTGCTGGACCAGCAGTCGGATCGCATGAAGCTTGAGAGCTTTGGTACGACTGAAGAGGGTCGCACCCAGTGGATGGCCATTGTCTCCACGCCGGAAAACCTCGCCAATCTGGAACGCTATAAGGACATCGCCCGTCGTCTGGCCAAGGCCGAAGGCGTGTCGGAAGACGAAGCCCGCCAACTGGCCGCCGAGGGCAAGGCCGTGGTATGGATCGATGCAGGCCTGCACGCCACGGAGACCGTGACCACCCAAGGGCAGGTCCACGTCCTATACCGTCTTTTGACCGGTCAGGATGCCGAGACGCAGCGCACGCTGAACGACACCATCCTGCTGTTTGGCCACGTCAATCCGGACGGTCTGGAACTGGTCGCAGACTGGTATATGCGCAAGGACAAGCCTGAGGAGCGTTCGTTCCGCGACATCCCGCGCCTGTACCAAAAGTACACCGGCCACGATAACAACCGCGACTCCTATATGGTGACGCAGGCCGAGACCGAGAACGTCAACCGCATCCACTATCGCGAGTGGTTCCCGCAGATCGTCTATAACCAGCACCAGACCGGCCCGCGCGGCATGGTGGTGTTCATCCCGCCGTTCCGCGATCCGTTCAACTACAACCTCGACTCGCTGGTGATGACGACCACGAACGAGCTGGGCACCGCCATGCACAGCCGTCTGGTGTCCGAGGGTAAGGGCGGCTCGGGTGCCGATACCGTTGCCAGCTATTCGACGTGGCACAACGGCATGGTGCGTTCGACGCCCTATTATCACAACGCCGTGGGTATCCTGACCGAGATCATCGGTGGGCCGACGCCGGAAGACATCGCGCTAGTGCCCGAGCACCAACTGGCACGCAGCGACCTTCCGCTGCCGATCGCGCCGCGCAAATGGCATCTGCGCGACAGCATTGACTATCAGTGGAGCATGAACCGCGCGGTCATCGACTATGCGGCCCGCAACCGCGAGCGCGTGCTGTTCAACATGTGGCGTATGGGCATGAACGGTATCGAGCGCGGCTCGACCGATACGTGGCAGATTACGCCTTCGGACGTGGACCGCCTGCGTGCTGCGGGTGGTGAAGGCCAGCGCGGTGCCGTGGATGCGGGCCTGATGGCCAGCGTCATCCGCACGTCGGAAAACCGCGAGGCGCGCGGCTATATCATCAACCCCGAAACCCAGCGCGACCTGCCGGCCTCGGTGGCATTCCTGAATACGCTGATCAAGAACGGCGTGGACGTCGAGGTGGCCGAGCGTCCGTTCACCGTCAACGGCACCCGCTATCCGGCAGGTTCGTATGTGGTGAAGACGGCGCAGGCTTATCGTCCGCACGTGCTGGACATGTTCGAGCCGCAGGATCACCCGCACAACACTGACTATCCTGGCGGCCCGCCCAAGCTGCCGTATGACGTAGCGGGCTACACGCTGGCCTATCAGATGGGTGTGAACTTCGACCGCATTCAGGACGGTTTCGAGGCTCCGACCACCAAGGCAACCGACGTGCTGTCGGCTCCCGCGGGCCGCGTGATCGGTTCGGGCCGTGCAGGTTATGTGATCGGTCATGAGGCGAACAACAGCTTCATCCTCACGAACCGCCTGCTAGCCGCTGGCATCAAGCCGGAATGGATTTCGCAGTCGGTTCGCGCCAATGGCGAGACGCTGGGCGCAGGTGCGATCTGGGTTCCGGCTTCAGAACAGGCGACCGCTATCGTACGCGAAGCGGTCGGCCCGCTGGGCATTGATGCCCACGCCGTGGCGCGTCGTCCGGCAGGCGACGGCATGGCCCTGAAGCCCGTGCGCGTGGGTCTAGTGGATCGCTATGGCGGTGTGATGTCGTCGGGTTGGACCCGCTGGCTGCTTGAGCAGTACGAGTTCCCGTTTGAAGTGGTCTATCCCAAAGCGCTCGATACCGAGGACCTGAATGCCAAATACGACGTGCTGGTGTTCACCGACACCGCCGCGCCGACACTAAGCTATGCGGGCTATCGTAATGGCGGGGCATGGTCGCAACCGGCACCGGAGACGGTTCCAGACGAGATGCGTGGCTGGCTGGGCGAGGTGACAGCTGAAACCACCGTCCCGCGCATTGCCGAGTTCGCGCGCAAGGGCGGGACTGTTGTGACCATCGGCAACTCGAACCGGCTGGCGCATCTGTTGGGCGCACCCATCGAGCCTGCGTTGGTAAATAACGAGAACGGGCGCGTCACTCCGCTGGCGACCACGGACTTCTTCCTGCCGGGATCGGTCCTGTCGGCTTCGGTCGAGACGACCAATCCTCTGGCCTATGGCATGCCAGAGCAGGCCGACGTCTTCTTCAGCAATGGGCAGACGTTCCGTGTGACGGGTGAGGGCGCGAAGACCGTGGTCACGTTCGACAGCGAAAATCCGCTGCGTAGCGGCTGGGCGCACCATCCGGAGCGGCTGAAGGATACCGCCGCTGTGGTGGATGTTGATCTGGGGGAAGGCAAGGTCTTTGCCTATGGCGCAGAGGTGACCCAGCGGGCCCAACCGCACGGCACCTTCCGCCTGTTCTTCAATGGCTTGCTCTATGGACCGGCCAGCGCAGGACGTGAATGATCCGGCGGATTTAACCATCGCTTGAATTATGGAGGGGGCAGTTTCGGCTGCCCCCTTTTTCATGCGCAGAGGTTCTCAATTAGACACTTGCGTTATGAGACTGACTAAAGCAGTCTGCGTTCTTGGATCAGTGGGAGGACGGGTCATGGTCTATGTGCTTGGCGGTTGGCAAAGCGACTTTTCACGCAACTGGGCGCGCGAGGGGATGGAGATCGCCGACGGTTTTGCCGAGGCGTTGAACCACGGTCTGGAAGCCGCCCAACTGGATCCGACCGAG
Organism: Brevundimonas sp. GN22; assembly: GCF_054824005.1. Classification (NCBI taxonomy): domain Bacteria; kingdom Pseudomonadati; phylum Pseudomonadota; class Alphaproteobacteria; order Caulobacterales; family Caulobacteraceae; genus Brevundimonas; species Brevundimonas sp. GN22. The sequence goes on from NZ_JSYD01000060.1 coordinate 20,940, forward strand.
ATTGAAGTGGGACACGTCGGCAACTTCGTCGGCGAACTGTTCTGCGGACAAGGGATGATGGGCGGCCTCTTCGCCCAGACGGACCGTCGCTTTGATGGCATGCCCACAGCCCGCCATGAGGCGGCCTGCGCGTCCGGCTCGCTGGCGATCATGGCCGCAATGGCCGAGATCGAAGCGGGGCGTTATGACACGGCCTGCGTGCTGGGGCTGGAAATGATGCGCAATGTGCCCGGTCAGGTCGCAGCCGAACATCTGGGCGCTGCGGCTTGGGCAGGCCACGAGTTCACTGACACCCCGTTCGTCTGGCCGCGCGCCTTTTCGGACATTGGAGACGTTTATCAGGAGCGTTTCGGTCTGAAGCACGAGCATCTGGCCCGCATTGCCGAGATCAATTTCGACAACGCCAAGCGCAATCCAAATGCCCAGACCCGCAAGTGGCAGTTTACGCCCGCCAGCTTCACGCAGGACGACGAGGCCAACCCTGTCATCGAGGGCAATATCCGCCGTCAGGATTGCGGGCAGGTGACGGACGGTTCGGCCGTCGTGTTTCTGGCATCGGAGCGAGCCGCAGCGGACTATGCCCGCAAGCGCGGTCTCAGCCTTGAGCAACTGCCGCGCATCAAGGGGTGGGGCCATACCGGTGCGCCCTTAAGCCTGCGTTCCAAACTGGAAGTGATGGACGATGCCGGCTGGATGTTCCCTCATGTGAAGAAGGCAGGCGAGGACGCGCGCCACCGTGCGGGACTGGGTGATGTTTGGGACGTCGATGCGGTGGAGACCCACGACTGCTTCACCACCACCGAATATATGGCCATCGAGCATCTGGGCCTGACTGCTGCGGGCGAGGCATGGAAGGCTGTCGAGGACGGCACCATTGCTGCCGGTGGTGCCCTGCCGTTCAATCCGTCGGGCGGCCTGATCGGCCTTGGCCACCCTGTTGGCGCGACCGGTGTACGCATGGTGCTGGATGCCGCCAAACAGGTCAGCGGCAAGGCCGGAGACTATCAGGTCGAGGGTGCCAAGAACGTCCAGACGCTGAACATCGGCGGTTCGACCACTACGACTGTGAGCTTCGTCGTAGGCACCTGAGGTGGCGCGGCTAAACCATTAAAAACAAACGTCGACCGGACCCGATTAAAGAGGTTCGGCGACAAGCGGGGAGAATAGAGAAATGGCCAATATCGAACGGTTGCTGTCGATGATCGACGCGTGGGCGCGTAAGGATCTCGACGCCGTAATGACCTTCCTTCACGACGATATCGAGTGGAACAACTCGGGCGGGTTCCGTCCGGTGATCAAGGGTAAGGCTGCCATGCGCGAAGCGCTGGACGCCATGGCCGCTAATATTGCCGAGAGCCGCTGGCGCTTGTTCGACTATGTCGAGGAGGGCGACCGCCTCTGGATGGAAGGCGCGGACGAGTTCATCCTCAAGGACGGCAAGCGCATCGCCATCCCCTACATGGGCATGCTGGAATATGAAGGCGGCCTGATCCGCTACTGGCGCGAATATTACAACGGCTATCTGCACACCACGCAGGGCAAGACCGGCGAGGTCGCCCCCGAAGCGCAAGTGATGCTGGACCGTCCGGCTATTACGGGTCCGAAGGCATGACTGCTGCGCCGCTTATGGGCCTGACCCGCGAACAGATCGCTGCTGCGCCGTTGCGTGATGCCTCGCTTCTGCCCGTGGACATCGAGGCTCGCCGCGAAGCTGATGGCACATTGTACCTGCAGTCGCGCATTCCGCTGGCTCCGTATGATTTCAACCTGCCGCGCCGGTTTGCCGAGGGCGCAGCACGCCAAGGTGACAAGGCCGCGATTGCACGTCGCGCGCCGGGCGGTGGTGACTGGATCAAGGTTTCCTATGCCCAACTGAAGCGTGATTGCGACGGCTTCACCCAGTGGCTGCTGGACCTCGAGGTTCAGGGCACTGTGCTGTTGGTGTCGTCCAACTCGTCGCTGTTCTCGACCGTCACCTATGGTGGTTGGGCGTCGGGCCGTCCGGTCTGTCCGGCTAGTCCGATGATGGTGGCACTGGGCGGCGATCTGGGCCGTCTGCGCCACGTGGTGAACAAGGCCAAGCCGGCTGTAATCGTGGCCGAAACCGCCGCTATCGCAGCGGCTTTCGCCAAGATCGATACGGGCAATGCCATCATCGTCTGCGGCGAAGATGTCGAGGGCACGACCCCGTTTCCCTCGGTCATCGCCACCGAGCCGACCGAGGCTGTTGCCGCCAGCATCGAGGGGCTGAAGCCCGATACCGTATCGGCCTATATGCTGACTTCCGGCTCGACCGGATTGCCCAAACTCGTGGAGCTGACCATCGGTGCGCTGGGGGCCAACACCGCCCAGTGCCAACAGACTGTCGGCAAGGCCGCGGGCTGGAGCGATGTGATGATGGATTGGCTTCCGTGGCACCACGCCGCCGGTGCCTTCGCCATGCGCACGACCCTGCTGGAAGGCGGCACATTCTACATCGACGACGGCAAGCCCATGCCGGGCCTGTTCGACCAGTCGATCCGCAATCTGACCGAAGTCAGCGTCGGATATTACAACAACGTGCCGCTGGGCTACGTCATGCTGGCCGATGCGCTGGAAGCGGACCCGGCGCTGCGCAAGACCTTTTTCGAACGCGTGCGGATGATGCTGTTCGGTGGTGCAGGCCTGACGCAGGCTGTGTTCGACCGTCTGCAAGCGTGCGCAGTCTCGGAGTGCGGCCACCGCGTCATGCTGACCAGCGGCTATGGCTCGACCGAAACGGGCTCGGCCATCACCGTCACCCACTATGAGACGGACAAGGTGGGACTTGGCCTGCCGGTGCCGGGCTGCATCCTGAAGCTGGTTCCGGTTGGTGACCGCTATGAACTGCGCGCTGCTGGCCCGAGCCTGTCGAACGGCTATCTGGACGAGCCGGAAAAGACTGCCGAAGCGTTCGATGAAGAAGGCTTCTATCGCTCGGGCGACCTGTGCGTCTTCCATGATCCGGAGCGCCCCGAACTGGGTCTGGCCTTTGCAGGCCGCGCTGCCGAAGAGTTCAAGCTGCTGAACGGCAACTGGGTCTATGGCGGCCACCTGCGCGAGCAGATCCTGAAGCACCTCGACCCGCTGGCGCTTGATCTGGTGCTGTGTGACGAAAACCGTCCGTATCTGACGGCCATCATCTGGACCAAGGCCCCCAATGCCGAGGCCGAGATCGCCGAGCGCCTGAAGGCGTTCAACGCGGACCAGTCGGGCGGCAACCGTATCCGCCGCATCCTGTTCCCGACCACGCCGCCGAACCCGAACGCCCACGAACTGTCGGACAAGGGCACGGTGAACCGCCGCGCTGTTCTGGATAACCGCAAAGACTTGGTCGAGCGCCTGTTCGCCGATCAGCCCGACGAGGGCGTCATCATTCTGGAGGCGGCAAAATGAGCCACCACCCCGAGATTCAGGCACTGCTGGACAAGCAGGCCATTACCGAAGTGATCCATCAGTACCTGCGTGGTGCAGACCGCGCGGACGCTGAACTGATCGGCCAGTGCTATCATCCTGATGCGTGGGAAGACCACGGCGGCATCTATGATGGTCCGGCCGACGCCTATGTGGCGGTGATGGCCAAGATGCT
>NZ_JSYD01000061.1:0-21694 GCF_054824005.1 Brevundimonas sp. GN22
TTGCCATGCTGCTGGCGGTGTTGGAGGCGCGCTGCGGCATCACCTTCGGTGACAAGGACGTCTATCTGAACGTTGCGGGCGGCATGCGTATCAACGAGCCCGCCGCCGACCTTGCGGCTGCGACTGCACTGATTTCCTCGGCGCTGGACAAGCCCCTCCCTAAGGGCTGCGTGGTGTTTGGCGAAATCGGTCTGTCTGGCGAAGTGCGTGCTGTTGGCCGCGCCGAGGCTCGCCTACGTGAAGCGGCCAAGCTCGGGTTCGAGCGCGCGCTGGCCCCGTCCCTCGGCAAAGGCAAGAAGAGCGACGTCAAACTGACCTCGGTCGAGCGTCTGGCCGAGGCCGTCGACCGGATTGCCCAAAACCGCTTTTAAGGCTTCGGACATGCCGGTTTCCCGTGCTAGCCACAGGACATGACCGGCTTCGACGTCTTCGTCATTTTGGCAGTTTTGCTCTCCGCTGCGGCGGGATGGTTTCGCGGTGCGCTGCGAGAGCTAACGTCGCTATTCAGCTTCTTTGTCGCGGGGCTCATCTCGCTTCTGACGCTTCCCTGGACCGCTCCATTTGGACGCAGCCTTGTCGATCCCGACTGGGCTGGTTCGATCCTCGCGGTGGGGATTGTGTTCGTCGCCTTCTACTTCGTCATCCGCTGGACGGCGGGCGCGCTGTCGAAGGGCGTGCGTGGTAACGCGCTGGGCGGCATCGACCAGACAGCGGGCGCGGCCCTTGGTGTCGTAAGAGCCTTGGCCTTCGTGGGTTCTGTTCACCTGATTCTCATGAGCGTCGTGGCCGAAGACCCGCCGCTCTGGTTTGCCGAGGCGAAATCGCTGCCGGTCAGCATGGCCTCCGCCTCTGCGATCCAGACGGTACTACCCATGATGGCAAAGGGTGCAGACGCCCTAACCCCCATTGTAAAAAGGTCAGTACACGAAGGCTTTTCCGACCAAAGCGAACAATGAGCCTTGAACTCGAGGCCCGTCAGGACTAGGTGCGGGCCATTCCGACTTAACCCTCGGTCATCGGAGTTCCACGATGCCCCACCATATCGCCGATCCCGTCGTTCACCGTGAACACTGGCGCGAACCGGACGATGACCAGCTGCGTCTCGAGTGCGGCGTCTGTGGCGTGTGGGGGTCTCCTGCAAATGAAGCGTCCTCGATTGTGGCCCTCGGCCTGCATGCGCTTCAGCACCGTGGTCAGGAAGCTTGCGGCATCGCCAGCGTTCTGGACGCCGAGCGTTTCTTCACCGAACGACACATGGGCCTTGTGGGTGAGGCCTTCGGCAATGCCGACCTGACCACCCGCCTTCCGGGTTCTGCCGCTGTCGGCCACACCCGCTACTCTACCGCCGGTGGCAGCTTCATCCGCAACGTTCAGCCGATGTTCGCCGATTTGGACCAAGGCGGTATCGCCATTGCCCACAATGGTAACCTTACGAATTTCAAGCACATCCACGCACAGCTTGTGTCGGAAGGTGCGATCTTCCAGTCGACCTCTGACTCCGAAGCCATCCTCCACCTGATCGCCCGCAGCCGTAAGGCCAAGATCGTCGATCGCTTCATCGACGCGCTGGGCCGCATCGAAGGCGGTTACGCCCTCGTCGCCCAGACCCGCTTCAAAATGATCGGCGCACGCGACCCGTTGGGTATCCGCCCGCTGGTTCTGGGCAAACTGGGTGAAGCGTGGGTTCTGGCCTCGGAAACCTGCGCGCTGGACACCATGGGCGCGACCTTCATCCGTGACATAGAACACGGCGAAGTTGTCGTGATTGACGAAGACGGCCTGGCTTCGATCAAGCCGTTCGCCGATCAGGGTGCCCGCCCCTGCCTGTTCGAATACGTCTACTTCGCCCGTCCGGATTCCATCGTGAACGGCCGCTCGGTTTACGAAGTCCGCAAGGAAATGGGCCGTCGTCTGGCCCGCGAGTTCGACATCGAGGCCGACATCGTGGTTCCGGTGCCTGACTCCGGCGTACCTGCCGCGCTGGGCTATGCCCAAGAGGCTGGCATCCCGTTTGAAATGGGCATCATCCGCAGCCACTATCTGGGCCGCACCTTCATCCAGCCCTCGCAGGCCTCGCGCCAAAAGGGCGTGCGTATGAAGCACAGCCCTAACAAGGCTGTGCTGGAAGGCAAGCGCGTGGTCCTGATCGACGACTCGATCGTTCGTGGCACCACCTCGCTGAAGCTGGTACGCGCCGTCCGCGCTGCCGGTGCCAAGGAAGTGCACCTGCGCTCGGCCAGCCCGCAAATCCTGTTCCCCGACTTCTACGGCATCGACATGCCCGAGCGTTCGCAACTGATGGCCGCGACCCACACGATGGAAGAGATGCGCGCCATCCTGGAAGTCGACTCGCTGGGCTTCCTGTCGATTGACGGCCTTTATGAAGCGACCGGCGTGGGTCCGCGCAACAACGCCAAGCCGCAGTTTACCGACCACTATTTCACCGGCGACTACCCCACTCGCCTGCTGGATCGCGAAGCCGAAGAAGGCGGTCGCGACATTCGCGGCAACAAGGTTTCCATTCTTACCGTGAATGCCTGATCAAAAGGGCCGTCGGATCATCCGGCGGCCCTTTCTTATAGCGGCGCTCCGCGCTATCAGCGGCGCATGTCCGTTACCGCTTCTCTTCCGCTCGCAGACCGTATTGCTCTGGTCGTTGGTGCTTCGCGTGGCATTGGCCGCGAAACCACACTGGCGCTGGCCAAGGCAGGTGCCCATGTCGTGGCCGCCGCTCGTACCCAAGGCGCTCTTGAGGAGCTGGACGACGAGATCTTTGCCGCCACCGGCAAACACGCCACCCTCATCCCGTTCGACATCGTGGACGGCGGTTCTATCGACCGTTTGGGCGGTGCGCTATTCGAGCGCTTCGGCAAGCTGGACATCTGGGTTCAAGCCGCCGCCACCATGGGCGCAGAAGGCTTGACGCCTGTGAGCCATGCCGACCCGCGCGGTTTTGCCAAGATCGAGAAGGTCAACTTCACGGGCGTCTATCGCCTGATCCGCTCGCTGGAACCGCTGTTGAAGGCATCGGCTGCCGCCCGCGTCATCCATCTGACCACCAGCGTTGCCGCCTCCCCGCGCGCCTTCTGGGGCCCGTATGCGGCGACCAAGGCTGGCGCGGAGAACCTGATGCGCTGCTGGGCCGATGAAGTCGAATCCATGCCGATCCGCGTGGCCATCGTCGATCCAGGCCGGATGCGCACGGGCCTGCGCGCCCAAGCCTTCCCCGGCGAAGACCCGCTGATGCTGGCCCATCCGCAAGAGATCACCCCCTTAATGGTCGATCTGGCACGTGGCGACAAAGAGCCGCCGCTCTACATCAAGTTTGCTGACTGGAAGGCCCAACAGGCCAACTGATCTGCAAAAGGGCCGCCTCCGTAAGGAAGCGGCCTTTTCTATTGGCTCGCGGGAACGGTGAACTTGTGCTCAGACCGTGGCGGTTCCGGCAGCTGTGCGGTTCCTTCCATGGACACCAGATACTCGCGCCATATGTAATGGGTGCGCTCTTTTATCAGCTCCATCCGGCAACTCGCGGCCATCACATTGCGGATCGATCCGGACATCCAGTGGGTGTAGACGGCCCCGCAAGCGGAATCCGCATACGCCTTCCATAGACGCTCGCTCTCGGTGATCTCGGCGATCAGGGCTTCGGGTTCGCCGTCTTCGTCGTCTCGTAACACCGCATAGGCCGCGTCAGTATAACGGCGCAGTTCTCGTTCCAACGTCTCGACTTCACGGCCAGCGCAGACGTTCTGTTCGATCGTCGAGCCCGGGCTCCTGCAATCCACATCGGCCCATTCATCCTGTGCCGGCGCGGAGCCTACCAATAGCGCTCCGAAAAGAGCCGCAAGTGCCGTCATCACCTTCTCCTATCGATTTCCGCGCCATCGTCATTCAAACGGTGGCGTTTAAGGGCGAGTAATGTGGGACTCGCTCAGCCTCTGATGAAGCCGCCCACAATGCCTGCCGCCTCGCGCTCACAGGCGGTGTATTGGCTGACTTGCTCCATGTAGCGGTTCAAGGCCACAACGTAGTCGTTCAAGTCGCCGACATAACGATCGAAATCACGCTCATATTGTTCCATCTGCTGATTGAACGCATTGATCACAGCCGGTCGGCAGGTATGGCGATTTCGCGCCTCATCAACACATGACGGAGGGGCAGGACGCACGGGCTTTTGCGCACGAACAACCGCAGGGACCTGCGGCACAGTGCACGCTGGTGCAGATTGTTCCGGCGTCAGTTGCCCTGCAACAAACATGAATATCGCCGCAAGTTTCATAATCCTTCCCCTCGTCTAAAAGCAGATTATTCCCATTATCTCGGCATAAGAAAAGGGCGACCCGCATGCGGATCGCCCTGCTTGCTTCTGGTCATGCGCTCAAGCTTAACGCTTGGCACCGCCCTTTTGGCCCGTACGGATACGGCCCGAACGGGACACCTGACGGGCACCGCCGCGTGCCGCCTTGGTGGCGAATGCACTGGTACCGGACTTCTTGCTGTGGCCCGACTTCAGACCCTTCAGAGGCTTGGCCTGAACGCCAGACTTCTTCTGAGCCAGAGCCTTACCCGGCAGGTTCGAGAGTTTCTCTTCCTGCTCGGCGGCCTTGATGATCTTGCGAGGTGCCGTTTTCGCAGCGCCCTTGAAGCGTTCCGGACCTGACTTGGCACCGCCCTGAGCATAGGGGTTATCGCCGCTCGTCTTGACGTTCAGACGGATCGGCGTGCCCTTGAGGTCAAAGCTCTCGCGGATCGAGTTGATCAGATAGCGCTTGTAGTGGTCCGGCATGGACGCAGCACGGCTGGACATCATCACGAACGTCGGCGGACGCGCCTTGGTCTGTGCGATGTACTTCGGCTTGATGCGCTTGCCGTCCACGGCGGGCGGCGGGTGCCTTTGGGTGGCCATAGACAGCCAGTCGTTCAGATCCTTGGTTTTGACCTTCACCGACCACGTCTCATAGGCCTTGAGCACCGCAGGCATCAGGCGATCAATGCCACGGCCATTGAACGACGATAGCGCGACAAACTCCGAGCCCTTCAGCTGCGGCAGCTTGTTGTCAGCCATCTGCTTCAGTTCGGCCAGACGCTTTTGCGGTTCCTCTTCGAGGTCCCACTTGGACGCGACATAGACCAGGCAACGACCTTCACGCTCGACCAGATCGGCCAGCTGGAGGTCTTGCGTGTCGAAGGCGTCGTCCTTGTCCATCACCATCAGCACGACTTCGGCGAAGGTGATGGCGCGGATGGTGTCAGCGACCGAGAGCTTTTCCAGCTTTTCCTGTACGCGGGCCTTGCGGCGCATACCGGCAGTGTCGATCAGGCGGATGTTCTGGCCTTCATACTGCCAGTCCACCGAAATGGAGTCGCGCGTGATGCCAGCCTCAGGGCCCGTCAGCAGACGGTCGTCACCGATCAGGCGGTTGATCAGCGTGGACTTGCCCGCGTTCGGGCGGCCGATAACCGCGATGCGGATGGGCTTATCCGGCTCGTCGATCTCTTCGATGAAGATGTCCTGCGAAGCCACGACCAGCGCTTGGTACAGGTCGGCCATGCCCTCGCCGTGCTCGGCAGAGATGGCCACCGGCTCGCCAAAGCCGAGGCTGTGCGCCTCGCCAATGCCGCCCGCGCTTTCGCGGCTTTCGGACTTGTTGGCCAGCAGGATGGTCGGCTTATGGATACGGCGTAGACGGTCCGCAAAGATACGGTCCAGCTCGGTCACGCCCTCGCGGGCGTCCATCGTGAACAGGATGACGTCCGCATCCTCGATGGCCAGCTCGGTCTGCTCGCGCATACGGGATTCGAGGGTTTCGTCGGTGACGTCCTCATAGCCCGCCGTATCGATCAGGGTCAGGTCCATGTCGCCGATATTGCCGTCGGCATAGCGACGGTCACGGGTCACACCCGGGCGATCGTCGACAAGCGCGAGGCGCTTGCCTACGAGACGATTAAACAGTGTCGACTTGCCCACATTCGGGCGGCCGACGATGGCGATCTTCAGAGCCATGTCGGCCTTCTAACGCAATTTTTGAACAAGGTCAGCGGATGCTGATGAGGCGGGCGTCGTCGGTCATTACATAAAGCGCGCCGTTATAAGCGGCAGGCGCGATATAGGCCGGAGCCCCCAGGTTGATGGATGCAGTCTGTGCACCGGTCTTCGGATCGAAAGCCAGCATTTGACCTTCGGAGTTGACCAGGATCAGACGGTTCGAAGCGAGCACCGGGCCCGACCACGTCGGACGCACAGTACGCTTACCCATGCCAAAGAACCAGCCACCTTCGGTGCGGGTACGACCTTCGTTTAGGTCGCGGGTCCAGTAGATCTGGCCGGACTCACGGTTGACCACCGTCAGTTCGCCCGTTTTGGACACCACATAGACCACGTCACCGACGGGCAGAGGCGCATTCACGCCACCGATGGGCAGTTCCCACTTGGCATTGCCGGTCACCATGTCGAGGGCTTGCATGATGCCCGACTGGCTGACGGCATAGACGGTGCCGCGGCTGATGACCGGACGACCGGCGATATCGCGAAGTTCCGACAGGGCGTTGGTACGGCTGGTGCGCGACAGCACCTCTTCCCATACCGGCTGACCGTTGGAAGCGCGCAGAGCCACAACCTGACCCGACGAGAACGGAGCAATGACTGTGTCGCCGCTGATGGCCGGGCTGGAGGCGCGCATGATGCGGGCCGGCTCGGTAATGCCGCGATAGGTCCAGGTTTGGTTGCCCGTGGCGGTATCCAGCGCGATCAGCTGGTTGTCGACGTCGACGACGTACAGACGGCCACCGGAGATGGTGGGTGCACCGTGGATGGGCAGATCGGTCGAGTGTTTCCACACAACCTCGCCGGTCGCGGCGTTCAGGGCCGTCACGCTACGGTAACCCGACGAGACGAATACCTTGCCGTCAGCAAAGGCCACGCCGCCGCCGAAGCCGCCGCCGGTCTTGCCACCGCCGGTCGGAATGACGCGCAGAAGGCGACCACCGCCGTCACGCTCGTCGCCCGCCAGATTTTGTTTCCAGACAATTGCGCCGGTGCCGGCATCAACAGCCGAGACCTGGGCTTCGCCGTCCAGCACATAGATACGACCGTCGGCAGCTACCGGCGGTGCCATGACCTGACGCATGCGGTCGGAGTCAGCCCCCACGTTGCGCTTCCACGCGATGGCAAACTCCGGTGCCGCGATGACGTGGCCCATATCGTTCTCAGCGTTCCCGCCCGGCTGTGCCCATTGGGCGACCGACTGAGGTCCGGGAATGAAGAAGTCGCGGCCCGACAGTGCTGGCGACGGAGTCAGCTGCTGTTCGAACTCAAGGATGGAGATACGCTCGCCCTGAGTGGCGACCGCCTTGGGGCCGTCGTCCTTGTTGACGAACGGGATGACCTTTTTAACCGTGCCGCACGAGGCGACGGTCGCGGCCAATCCGCACATCAAAGCAATTTTCAGCGAACGATTCATCTGCGACTTCTCGTGAAGATTACTGGGCTGGGGCAGTCTGTGCCGGCGCAGCAGCGGCCGGAGCCGCAGCGGCTGCCGGAGCCGCAGGTGCGGCCGGAAGCTTGTTCGCCTCGGTGACAATCTTGCGCACTGCGCCCGACGTGCCCGAGTCGATCAGTTGAACAGCAACATTGGCGCGCTGGCGTACCGTTTCCGGCACGTTCTGGCCCAGCTGCAGCTGGACGAACATGGCGCGGGCATCCGCACCCTGGTCATTCATCAGCAGGACCGTGGCCAGAGCTTCCTGCGCCAGTACGGAATAAGGACGCTTTTCACCGGTCAGCGGCTCAAGGCGTGCCTTCATATCGTCAAGCGATGCGGTATCCAGCAGCAGATAGGCGGCCTTCAGAGCAGCGCCATCGGCAATAATCGGATCCTTGCCAACCTTGGCGGCTTCGTCGAACAGACGAACGGCGCCCTGCGTCTTGTTTTGCTCAACGGCTACAGCCGCCTGTTGCATCAGGGCCAGAGCCTTGTAACCACGCGAGCCGGTGTCAGCCGCTTCGCCGAATGCAGCGTTGGCCTGATCCAGATTACCGGCAGCAGCCGATTCCAGACCGCGCTGGTACGCCGCCGAAGCCTTGTCGGCCTCATTGGTCTGCCAGGACTGATAGCCCCACCAGCCCAAGGCACCCACTAGCGCAACAGCGCCCACGCCGGCACCGATCGGCAGCCAGACACGTGCAAAGCGCTTAATACGTTCGGAGCGAAGCTCCTCTTCGACCTGTTCGAAGACATCAACCAAGACAGTCGCCCCAAAAGCCGTTGAAAACACGGGTGGCAAATTCGTCGCGACCCTAAAGTGTCCCGGCGCTGCCCGCAACGAGGGCAGTGCCACAGACTGTTTCTTTTTCGCGATTAAAGGTCGATCAAGGCTGGAAAACGGCGCTCTTACAGAGATTTCGACAGTTGAGTGGCCATCGCAGCCAGCGCAATCGTCAAAGCAATCCCAAACAGGATCAGCAGATAGGGCCCGCTCAGAGCGCCCACGGACACATCCGCCAGACCCAATTGAGCCGACAGTTGTTTGATCATAGCAAAGGCTTCCGTACGCTCTTCACGCGCGACGATGCGCCCCAGACTGCCATCACCAATCAGGCCGGACATCTGGACGCGCACGAACTGTTTGATGACCAGGAATGCCCCGATCACGCCGAAAATGCCTAGAATCGCCCGGCGCCAGCGCCAGCGGTTTTCCAGTCGAACGGCAACTTCGGCATCGAAGAGGGCCGAATCGGCAAACTCGGGCGTCACGCGATAGGCCCTCTCGACAGCAGGATCGAACTCAGGATCAGACATGGTCCAACCTCGTATCAGCAAACGGTTGCGGGCGAAGACGGCTTCTAAGCTTTTCCAGCCCGCGTTTAACGTGTGACTTCACCGTCCCCAGCGGCAGGTTCAGCGATTCCCCGATTTCCTCATGCGTCAGCCCCGCACCGTGGCACAGTGAGACGCACATCCGCTCCGGCTCGCTTAGCGCATTCAGCGCCTTGTCGAGATCAAAGCGGCCAATAGGGTCCAGTTCCAGGCTGTGCCACACATCGTCGGACACAGGCTCGATATCGGTATAGCGGGCCTCGTACTTGATCTGGCGCAGATAGAGCCGCGCAGCGATCCGCCCCACCCATGAACCGAAACTCCCCTGCCCCCGATAATCAACGCACTTCTCATAGGCCCGCATAAAGGCGTCCTGCGCGATGTCGTCTGCGACCGAGTATTGCGCCCCCATCCGGCGCAGCAGGGCGCGCACGAAGGAGGAGTGCCTGCGAACAAGCTCTCCGAATTCGTGCCGCCCGCCAGCGGCCGCGAGGGCCGCCAGCTCGACATCATGCAGGGCCGATAAAGGCTGTTTGCGGGTCATGTTCCGGGGCTTCTCAGTCCTGGATCTTGTTGAAGCGTGACAGGATCAGATAGGCAATCCCGAATACGAACGGTACGCAAGCCACACCCAGCAGGCCGTTCGGCAAGGCGCGCATGTCGTCCACGAACAGGCTCATGTTGGTGAACTGCCCCATCAGGCCCAGACCGATACCGGCGGCGATCCACAGCACACCGCGACGGATGTCACGCGACTTGGAGGGCAGACCCTTCTTCACATCGCGGGTCATCACCTCGATCAGCTCGGCAGGCAGCGACTGGCCTTCTGAGATGGCGGCGCGAACCGTCTTCTGCATTTCCTTTTGGCTGCGGTGCTTGAAATAGGACGGCAGCACGCAAATGGCGCTGATCGTTCCGAACACCGAGAGTATCGCGATAATGCCAACCAGATCGTCCACGGCGAAAATCCTTTTTCTACCGCCCCGTCGTGGGGCGTCTCGGTGTTATGAGACAACCACCTAGCCTCTCGGATGCACGGCAAAGCATGAAATCTTTGTAAGGCTAAGGCGAAGCCTCAAAGCCGCTCACGCGTTGTGGAAGTGACCCCCCAACACGGAGCACCCGAAGATGGCGCAAATCACCTATCGCATTCAGGAACACGACGGCGGCTGGGCCTATCGTCTTGGCGACACCTTCTCGGAAACCTATCCGGACCACGACTCTGCGCGCGCCGCTGCGATGCGTGCCGCGCGCGAGCAAAAGGTGCCCGACGAAGACGCCTGCATCGAGTTTCAAGACAGCGATGGAAAGTGGATCACCCAGCGCGCGGACGGCCAGGATCGGCCGACCGCGGACGTAGAGGGCTGATCAGCCCTTGATAGCGGCCTGATAAATCTCGGGTTTGAAGCCCAGAACCGTCTTGCCGTTCCCCAGATCGAGCACCGGACGTTTGATCATCGACGGTTGCTCCATCATCAGAGCGATTGCCTTGGCCGCATCAATGTCGGCCTTGGCCTCGTCCGGCAGTTGGCGGAAAGTGGTGCCCGCCTTGTTCAGCACCTTCTCCCAGCCATGCTCGGCCACCCACTTTTCCAGCTCGGCCTTGTCAGCACCCTTCACCTTATAGTCGTGAAAGTCATAGGTCACGCCGTTCTCGTCCAGCCAGACACGGGCCTTCTTCATCGTGTCACAGGCCTTGATGCCATAGAGGGTGATGGACATGTGCTGCTCCTGAACTGTTAGTCAGGTGGCTGTCGCATTGAACGGCGGAAGGGTCAAACGAGGTGGCCGCGCCATCCTCACGTCCGTTTGCCGCTTGCTGACTTATCTCTTGCGCTCCGTTGCGAACATTTGGAACGCGGATAATGGTTCACTATGGAAAACCATCAGCCTGCCCTTGGCCTAGGCCTGGCCCCTAACGCGACGCTCATCCTTGCTAGGATCACAGAACCGTCGACGAACGATCTCCAACTTATAGTGGTTGAAGCCAAGCGCCAAAGCGAAGCTGTCTCGACCATCTTGGGGCCCGCAAATCCCGTAGTTCCAGACGCGTCATCGCGAGGCTTCGAACTCACTTGGCGGAATTACGTAGCCTACGTCGTCAGAAATGAGAGTTACTGTCAACAAGAGCCGGGAGAACCTTCACCGTCTGGGCGCATAGGCACGCATCGTCATGACAGTGCATTTCTAACATACGTCGCCACCACCACGTTCGCGACCGATGAATACCCCGGCCCTCTCACGCAGTGGTTTATCAATGCCGACTGGCATTGCGTTGACGTAGTCAGCGACACCGGCCCAGAAATCCGTGAACTGACACCCGAAGAACTCAAACGATTGCTCGCAGAGTTTGACGCTCCGGTCACGACCTATGATCGATTATGAAGCTTAGGATATCTCTTCGGCTTTCTATCCAAAACTGACATTTATCAGTTCTGTAATAGCCCAAGCATTCAGCTCTCACATCCACAAGCGTAGCTACTTGGTCGCACGCAGACATTAGCCCCGCCTATAAACTGTACCCATGAAACACGCTATCTTGCTCGCAATGGCTGTTCTCTCGTGTGCGATTTCGGGTTGCGGAAAGGTCGGAACGAGCGAGCCAGCCTACACAGCATCCCTCAAGGTCGAGGCTGAGCAGTGCACATCATTCTGCCGATTTGTGATCGTTCGCCTGAGAGTTGAAAACACCGGCAACGAAGTTCTATGCGTTCCAAGCGTCTACGATGACACGACCGGACAGGCTGCGCTTTTCCTAAAAGATCGCGCCAGTCATGAGCAACTTAATCTCACGCGATCTTACGACCCTAACAGATTTTCGAGCAGACACTACCGGCGCGACATGTTGGACTTTTTTGAGCTTCCTCAAACGGTCATTCAGCCCGGCGGTCATCACGATTTTAAGCTGACGTTTGACGGAGAGTTCGAGCTCAGAGATCAGCCAACGGATGCTATGCTCAGGCTCGTCGCTTTTCGTTGCCGTGCTGTTTCGGCCACGCCCGACGCAATGTTTCAGGACCTACGTTCAGAAGTGACATTTAAGTAGCAGCACAAAGTCCGATCAAGACTTTCGCACCCAGCGTCGCGTCCGCCCCGTTGTGGCCTTCTGTCTCGTCCCGCATAGCTCGTTGTCTTGAGGAAATGGGCGATGCGACGAGTCTGGCACTTACCGACACTACGATCTACCGTCGCGCTGCTTGGACTGATCGCATTAGCGAGTTGCCAGCACTTGGGCGAAGCGGTGATCACCGGACCTCTGGAAGCTCCCGAAATGCAAGCTCGCGCGGGAGGCATTTGGAGCCGACGCCTACCTTGCCTGAATGAGGCTAAAATTACTCACGGGGCTACCACGATGTGGCGTATCTCTTCCCAGGGTGACAAGTGCGTCGAGGTGCGCAGGCTTAGATACGGGACCGTACCAGAGGATTTCATTCAAGACGCTCAAGCCAAACCGCTCCAACCGGACATAACCTATGACGTGCATGTAGACGGTTGGACGGCTCAGATGCCTAACGTGCCCTTTCAGGCATGGGGCAGGTTCACGTTTCAAGATGGACGCTGGACCAAGCCTTAGTCGTCGAATGTCCGCGCAGTTGCCACACAAGTTTCCGCGAGCGTAAGGCTGGTCTGAAGGGCCGATTCCGCTCGGTCCAGCCAAGTTTTGACTTGCGTCCGATCATATTGGGTCCAAGCTTTGCTTTGTCTGGCACAGGTTTGGAAATTGGCTCATGGCGCATCGGGAAACTCACCGGTTTGATCGCATTGGGTGGCTTCGTGCCGCCGTTTTGGGCGCAAATGACGGCCTTGTCTCCACCGCCAGTCTGGTGGTGGGCGTGGCGGCGGCGTCGGCTTCGCACAGCGGCATTCTGGTTGCCGGTATCGCGGGTCTGGTGGCTGGCGCAATGTCGATGGCGGCGGGTGAGTATGTCTCCGTAAGTTCGCAATCGGACACGGAAAAGGCCGACTTGGCCCGCGAGCGGGATGAGCTGGCCAACATGCCCGAAGCCGAAGTTGCCGAGTTGCGAAACATCTACATCAAGCGCGGGGTCTCGCCCGATGTCGCGGAGACGGTGGCGCGTCAAATGATGGCACATGACGCATTGGGTGCCCATGCGCGAGACGAGTTGGGCATATCAGAGATTACTGCCGCCAAGCCGATACAGGCGGCGATCACATCCGCGGCGACCTTCTCTGCCGGTGCCGCTATTCCCTTGGCCGTAGCCGCCCTCGCGCCCTTGTCTTTCACCGTCCCTGCCGTATTCGGCTCGGCCTTGGCAGGATTGGCGATACTGGGTGTGATGGGCGCCAAAACCGGCGGAGCCCCCGTCACACGCTCCGTCGTTAGGGTCATTTTCTGGGGCATTCTGGCGATGGCCATAACCGCAGGCGTAGGCAAGCTGTTTGGCGTTGCAGTCTAGGTTAGGCACCGCACTTTTTGGCGCTGATAGCGCCGATACTCGCCCTAAATAACAACGTCGTGCGCGGGCGTTGTGGATGCGCAATGCGGGTGGCAGGGTAGCCCAAACGGAAGGTCCCCCATGTTAGCTTCAGTCGTTGTTTCGTTAGTCGCCAGTCTCTCTGTTCAGGAACAGGCCCCCTCCTCGCTCGACGGCGTGATCTCCAGCCATTCACAGCAATACGCCCTTCAGCGTCCCAATCCGGGCATCCATTTTTCGCCGACAGGCGCGGCCCGCTATGCCATGCAGCAGGGGTGCATTCCCCACATCATGACCGGTCGGCCAGCCGGAGAATTCGTAAGCACCGCAGCGTCCGGGCGTCGCAACGCCGCTCCGGGTCAATACACCATCTCCACGGTCGTCACCCTTAAAGAAGACCCGGGCGGATCGTGCACCATTATGGCCACACGGGGCGAGCCGGAGCGCCTCCGAGCCGAAATGCTCGGCGTCTTTAGCGAGGCGGGAGCCACCAGTACAGTGTCGCTCGACACAGGTGTGGGTTCTCGGGACTCCAATGGAAATTTCCGTCAGGAGCTGCACTGTCTGACGCTCAATGGCCGCCCGCTTTATCTGCTGATGTCTTCCTCCACGGCCTCGAACCGACCCCGCCTGATGGCCAGTCTGGGATCAGACCAGAACGGCGATTGCGCCTCTCGCGGACATACAGCCAACCGCCCTCAGGCCCGCTGACGAGGGGCATCGCAAGCTCGGCTTCAGCGCGAGAGTGGCGGTCAGGAATGGCCACTATAGCGGGGGATACGACGAACCTTCTCCCGCACCTGTCGTTATAAAAACGACAGGAGACTTTCCATGACGCTTCATCCCGCCCTGAGTTTTTCCGCCGCAGCTCTTATGCTGATGATGGGCGGGTGCGAGCGAGAGCCCGCGCCCACGACAACGCCGGCCCCGCCAGAGCCTGTGGTCGCGCCCCCGCTCCCTGAAACCACAACCAATCCCCTCGCCGCCGCCGAGTCTGCGCAAGGGCTACAAGGGGGCACCGATGACTGGCAAAAGGTCATGTCCGCCGAAGACAAGGACCGTATGGCGCGTCTCAACCAAGCATGGTCGAGCGCTCTGAAATCGGCCAACAGCGACGTCGAAAATCGCGGTGCGATCAAGGCGCTATCCGCTCTGGCCCGACCCGACGCTGCTTTGGAAGGGCGACTTCCGCCACCACCGGGGACCTATCGGTGCCGCACCTTGAAACTGGGTTCGAGAGGGGCGGTGGGGCTCGACTATGTCGCCTATCCCTATTTCCGGTGCCGGGTTGAGCTCACGGCGGGCGGCGACCTGATCCTTGAGAAGGTTAGCGGCAGCCAGCGCTTCAAAGGACTCCTCTATCCCGACACCAACACGCGACTGGTCTATGTCGGTACGCAGGCGTGGGGCGACGAGCAGGGATTCCCCACATATGGCCAACAGCCCGAACGTGACGAGTCCGGCGTTTTAGAGCGCATTGGCCCATCGCAATGGCGACTGGTCATTCCCTTCCCCAAACAGGAATCCCGCCTCAACATTATCGAAATCGTCCGCTGAACGCTGATCATCGGTAGATTTCGGAGCCTAAACTTGGTCTGGTCCGTTCAGTCGGGTCGGACAGGTTTTCAGCGGGGCATCCATGCATATCAGTCGGTTTACGGTTCTGGCGATCTGTCTGGTGCTGGCAGTGGTCTTTCTGGTCTCTCTGCTTTGGAACATCGGATTCTGGCCGCTGGCTGTGGTATTCTGCGCACTGGCGGCCTTGGGGCTTTACGATCTGACCCAGCCGCGCCATTCCGTGCGCCGAAACTATCCGATCATCGGTAATTTCCGCTGGCTTTTCGAAGCCTTACGCCCGGAACTTCGCCAATATCTTTTTGAATCCGACAACGAGGCGACACCCTTCTCGCGCAGCCAGCGCTCGCTGGTCTATGCCCGCGCTAAGGGGGAAAGCAGCGAACGCGCCTTTGGCACACTGCTGGACGTTTATAACGACCGGTACGAGTTCATCGCCCCGTCGATCCGCCCCGCGCCGGTGGCCAGCCTCGACACCTTGCGCGTCACTATCGGCGGGCCGCAGTGCAAGCAGCCCTACTCTGCCTCGCTGTTCAATATCTCGGCTATGAGCTTTGGCTCACTCAGCGCGAATGCTATCCGCGCCCTGAACAAGGGGGCCAAGGCAGGCAGTTTCTATCACGACACCGGCGAAGGCGGTCTCAGCCCCTATCACCGCGAGGGTGACGGCGACATCGTCTGGGAAATCGGCAGCGGCTATTTCGGATGCCGCACGCTGGACGGGAAGTTCGATCCTGAACGCTTCGTCCAGAACGCCACCCTGCCCCAGGTGAAGATGATCGAGATCAAGATCAGCCAAGGGGCCAAGCCCGGCCATGGCGGCATCCTTCCCGGTCCGAAGGTCACCCCAGAGATTGCCGAAATCCGCGGTGTAGCCGTAGGCGTGGATTGCATCTCTCCGCCCTATCACACGGCCTTCAACACGCCGGTCGAGATGATGCATTTCATTGCGCAATTGCGTGAACTGTCCGGCGGCAAGCCCGTTGGGTTCAAGCTCTGCATCGGTCACCCGTGGGAGTTCATGGGCATCGTCAAGGCCATGCTGGAGACTAGCATCCTGCCTGACTTCATTGTCGTGGACGGTGCCGAGGGCGGCACAGGCGCAGCCCCGCTGGAGTTCGCCAACCACATCGGCACGCCGCTGCGCGAAGGTCTGCTGCTGGTGCACAACACGCTGCTGGGTGCGAACCTGCGCCAGCACATCCGCATCGGCGCGGCAGGCAAGGTGATCAGCGCGTTTGATATTGCCAGCCTGCTTGCGATGGGGGCGGATTATACGAATGCCGGACGCGGCTTCATGTTCGCGCTAGGTTGTATCCAGTCCCTGACCTGCAACACCAACAAATGTCCCACGGGCGTGGCCACCCAAGACCCGTCACGCCAGCGTGCCCTCGTGGTGCCGGACAAGGCCCAGCGCGTCGCGACCTATCACAACAGCACCATGCACGCTTTGGCCGAAATGCTGGCCGCCGCCGGTATCGCCAAGCCGGAGGACCTCGGCCCCCAGCATCTGGTTCGCCGTATCAGCCAGTCGGAAATCCGTCTCTACTCCCAGATCCACACCTTCCTGAAGCCGGGCGAGCTGCTGGAACAGGGCGAACAGCACCCCTTCTATGGCCTGTCGTGGAAGCTGGCCGACGCGCATAGCTTCGTCGCGGAGAAAGGTTATTCAGCCTTCAACGATCTGGAGATGAAATGACCGCCTACGTAGCCCTTGTCCGTGCGGTCAATGTCGGCGGCACTGGCAAGCTGCCCATGAGCGAACTTCTGGCCATGTGCGAGGCCGCAGGGTTCACGAATGCGAAAACCTATATCGCCAGCGGCAATGTCGTCTTTCAGAGCGACCTGAGCGAACATCCGATCAAGCTCGCGTTAGAGAACGCCTTGGCCGCCTATGCCGGAAAGCCGGTCGGGGTTTGCGTTCGAACCTGCGAGGAAATGAAGCAGGTGCTTGCGGCAAACCCGTTTGCTCACGCCCCCGGAAACCGCGTGAATACGTTGTTTCTGGATGAGGCACCGCCCCAGGATGCCATCACTGACGCCAGGCACCTTAAAGGGGAAGAGATCATCCTTGGCGTGCGCGAAATCTACGTTCACTACCCGGATGGAATGGGCGGGTCGAAGCTGGTCATCCCCGCCGCTAACAAGGGCACCATGCGCAACATGAACACGGTTGCGAAACTGACCGAGATGTCCGCCGCCCTAAGCTGATCATTTCACTACGACCAGCTGAATGCCTGCTCTAACGGCACACCGAACACCTCGGCGATCTTGAAGGCTGTTTCCAGCGACGGCGAGTATTTGCCTTGTTCGATCGCGGCGATGGTTTGGCGGGTAACGCCGACACGCTGGCCCAGTTCGGCCTGCGTCATCTCGCCTGCGTGAAAGCGCAAAGTACGGATGGTGTTATGAATCGACTTAGCCATGGACACCCCGACGGTAGCCCATGATGACCATGACGTCGCGAACGATCTCGCTGATCACCACCACGGCAAAGGTGCCATTGACGATCTTATAGGCAGGCTCGGTGAACGGCGCGACGCCCCCCACGATCAGCACTCCAATCATCATCACCGCATAGGCCACCGATGTCGCTTTGCGGTCGATGGCGCGGTCACGCTCGTCCGCCTTGTGGCTGGCATCGCGTCGGGCAGCGAGGAAGATGGCTAGACTGCCCGCCGCCGTAATCAGGCCGTGCAGCGCCGCAACCGGACCAAAGCTGCGGACGATATCGAGCATGTCGTTCTTGCCGAACTCCACCGCCGGGCCCGCAACGCCGAAATAGTAGGCATAGGTCAGCAGGAACCCGATCAGCGTCAGCCAGGCCATTTTTTCCCGTAAAGCCATGATCCGTGTCTCCTTATTCGAACAACAAGAATACTTAAGCGAACCTTGAGTCAAATATACTTAACATAAAGTTCGATTTTTCGTGCCTTCTGTCACGGAAATGACTCGGCCCTATAGGCTCGTCTTAGTCGCTCATGAGGATACGGCCGCCAAACAGCGCGACCAGCAAACAGCCCGTCCAGAGCAGCGCAAATCCCCAGATACGGACGTCGCCCAGCTCCCAAACCGCGACACTGCAAAGACCCGCGTTGCAAGCCGCCATAAAGGGTACAGCCGATAGGGTAGCTACGATCCCCGCACCGATAAGCAGCGCCCAGCCCAAGCCCTTCGCCGTCTTGCGCGGTCCTCCGAGACCGACGAGGCGGGGCTTGGCAGTGTCCGGTGTCGCTGAGGCGTAGACCGCACCGGAGCGCGTTGTGGACCCGACCTGGGAGGCCAGCTTACGGCTCGCCTTTTGGGTAGCGTCCGCGGTCTGCGGCGATGGGCTGGACGATGATGGATAGTATGACGACGATGTTCGCTGCTCTGCCAGATAAGCCACGACCTGTGCGCTGTCGGCGTACCAAAGCCCGCTCTGCGGCAAAGCCCACCTCCCTCCAAGCTTCACCTTGGCCGGCTGTCCTGTGGCGGGGTCGATATATTCGCTGACGATCAGCTTTGGCTTCTTGCCTACCGTACTGAAAGCCGTGATCGCGCTCCACGGCATGTGGCGACTGGGTCCAAACGTTGGCCGAAAGATCAGCCCCCTACGGTCTAACTCCAGCTCTCGCGGCTTTACCACCTCCACCAAGGAAGCGAGCGATACCACGACGAACACGGTCGACAGCACCAGAATAAACACGGGCGGTGAACCGTCTCCGATGATCGCTTTCAGAAACAGAAAGGCCACGAATGTCGGGGTCAGGCCCGCGACAAGAGCCCCTAGTCGTGACGACCGGATAACCTCGGACTGCATTGCCGGCCCCTCCCCGAAGCACACTCAACTCATACCAAAGCACGATCAGACACAACGGGTTCATTGCTACGCCTGACTAAACAGGTAGCGCCGTCGTATATTTCACCTGACTGAGGGCAAAGTGCGAGGCGGCTGTCGCGACGTTGGCATGGTTCAGAAGTTCCCGCATCAGAAACCGCTCATAGCCTGCCACGTCCTCGGCCACGATCCGCAGCAGATAGTCCCATTCGCCGGACATGGAGTGCGCCTCCATCACCTCGGGCTTGGTGTTCAGAAACGCCTCGAAAGCTTGCCGGTCATTGGGCGAGTGCGACTTCATACGCACCTGACACATGACGTTGACCCCGCGCCCCACCCGCTCGGCATCTACCAACCGCACCTGCGCCTTGAGAACGCCTGCCTCCTCCATCGCCTTGATCCGGCGCCAGCATGAAGCGGGCGACGATCCGGCCAGTTCGGCGAGCGCCGCGTGGCTCAGCGAAGAATCCGTCTGGAGTAAACGTAGCAGTCGACGATCCACCTCATCGAGATCATATCGTTTCATATTCGCGCCCATCATGAACCAGATTCATCATCCATCGTCATTTCACGCCCTGTTTTGAAAGGCAACGCGCAGAATGTGATGGCAAACTGTCGTAACAAGGATTTCGGGAAACGATCCCCATATAAGAGGGACACCCGACAGGTTTCAGGGAGGAACCGCCATGGGCAGCCACGCTCTACAGACGCCGCCGGAAGGTGCATCCAGCGACTGGACCATCCCGCAGAACTGGTCGGCCTATACACCTGAAGAACACGCCCTGTGGGACAAGCTTTATGCGCGCCAGACCGAGCTTCTGCCGTCGCGCGTGACGCCGGCCTTCATGGAAGGTCTGGATATTCTAAAGCTGTCTGACGGCGGCATCCCGAACTTTGAAGACCTGTCCGAGCGCCTGCACAAACTGACGGGCTGGCAGGTTGTGGCCGTGCCTGGTCTTGTACCGGACGACGTCTTCTTCGAGCATCTGGCCAACCGCCGCTTCGTGGCAGGCAACTTTATCCGAACGCCGGAACAGATTGATTATCTTCAGGAACCGGATGTGTTCCACGACGTGTTCGGCCACGTTCCGCTTCTCGCCCACCCTGTCTTTGCCGACTATATGCAGGCCTATGGCCAGGGCGGCATGAAGGCCATGAAGCACAACGCCATCCACAATCTGTCGCGCCTGTACTGGTACACGGTCGAGTTCGGCCTGATCAAAGACGGCGACGACATGAAGCTGTATGGCGCGGGCATCGTCTCGTCGCGCACGGAGTCGATCTTCGCGCTGGACGACGCCTCGCCCAACCGCATCGGCTTCGACATGAAGCGCGTGATGCAGACCCGCTATCGCATCGACGACTTCCAGCAGACCTATTTCGTGATCGACAGCTTCGAGGACCTGCTTAAGCAGACCATCGAGACCGACTTCGCACCCATCTATGCCGAACTGGCCAACGAGGCCGAGTTCGAACCCGCCGACATCCTGCCGAACGACCGCGTCTCCACCACAGGCACCCAAGCCTGGGCCAACCGCGTCACGGACAACTGATTTCATCTGATTTTAGCTCGCCCCTAAGATCGGGGTGATGACAGCAAGGAGACCATTCTGATGGCCATTACCGCTGAAAACCCCATCGGCCTCGACGGCTTCGAGTTCGTAGAGTTCACCAGCCCCGATCCGGCCGCCATGAAGGCGCTGATCGAACAGCTGGGCTTTGTGGCGACCCACACCCACCCGACCAAGAAGATCACCCGTTACAAGCAGGGCCAAACCAACCTGCTGGTCAACTACGAGCCGACCGGTCAGGCCGCCGACTTCCGCGCTGCCCATGGTCCGTCGGCCTCGGGCATGGCTTTCCGTGTGGCTGACGCTCAGCAAGCCTATGATCTTGCTCTGTCGCGCGGCGCGCACGCCGTTGACGCCTCGGTTGGTGCTCTGGGCGATGACGCCAAGGTGCTGCAAGGCATCGGCGGCTCGTACCTGTACCTGATCGACCAGTACGGCGAAAAAGGCAGCATCTATGATGGCTGGACCGAGATCGCTGGCTGGCAGGAAGCCGAAGCCGCCAACTCGGTCGGCCTCGATATCCTCGACCACCTGACCCACAACGTAAAGCGCGGCCAGATGCGCACGTGGTCGACCTTCTACAACCAGATCTTCGGCTTCGAAGAGCAGAAGTATTTCGACATCAAGGGCAAGGCGACCGGCCTGTTCTCGCAAGCGATGATCGCGCCGGACAAGGCGATCCGTATCCCGCTGAACGAGTCCCAAGACGAAAACTCGCAGATCGAAGAGTTCATCCGTCAGTACAACGGCGAAGGCATCCAGCACCTCGCCATGACCACCGACAATATCTACGAGACTGTCGAAAAGCTGCGCGCCCGTGGCGTGAAGCTGCAAGATACCATCGAGACCTACTATGAGCTGGTCGACAAGCGCGTTCCGGGCCACGGTGAAGACCTCGAGCGCCTGCGCAAGAACCGCATCCTGATCGACGGCAACGTCGGCGAAGAAGGCCTCCTGCTGCAGATCTTCACCGAAAACCTGTTCGGCCCGATCTTCTTCGAGATCATCCAGCGCAAGGGCAACGAAGGCTTCGGCAACGGCAACTTCCAGGCCCTGTTCGAATCCATCGAACTGGACCAGATCCGTCGCGGCGTCATCAAGGTCGACGCCTAAAGGCTGACCTTTTCGGGCGGGGCGATCACGCTCCGCCCGTCTTCTATTTTATCCGAGGGGAAAACGGCTGATGTCCTCCAATACGCCTTCGTATCAGACGGGCTTTGCCAACCATTTCGCGACCGAGGCTGCGGCCGGTGCCCTGCCCAAGGGTCGCAACTCGCCGCAGAAGCCGGCGATGGGGCTTTATGCCGAGCAGCTTTCCGGCACGGCCTTTACCGCGCCGCGTGACCACAACCACCGTTCGTGGCTGTACCGCCTGCGCCCGTCCGCGCAGCACGGCCCGTACAAGCCGTTCGATCAGGGTCTGGTCCGCTCTACCCCCTTTAACGAAACCACGCCCAATCCCAACCGCATGCG
>NZ_JSYD01000062.1:0-51708 GCF_054824005.1 Brevundimonas sp. GN22
AGGCCCCGATGCGGATAGCGTCCAGGTCGTGCCGACGCCCGACGGGGATGCTGTTTGCGGATGCAGGTGCTTGCTTGGGTCATGCCGTCATTGGCCCTACAGTGCCGCGCAGGACCAAGACTGTGGGGACAGCCGCCAATGCCGAGGGGACGAAACGGTGAGGGCTGTGACGAACGGCAGGCTGTCTGTGATGAATGGAGCGGACCTGAAAGACCTTTGGCGCGGCGGTGGTCTGATTGTCATCGGCGCGGCGCTGGCCGTGATCATCAACACGCTGACGACACTGTGGGGTACGCCCGACGCCAAACGCTGGGAGCCTTTGGTCTGGGAGGCGTCCAGTCTGGTTGGTTTGGTCGCGGCCCTGTGGGTGCCATGGCTGGCCGCGGCCAAGGCCTCGGCGGACGAAGTGCTGGCGGCGGGATGGCGGCCCAAGGTGCATTTCGTCGTGGTGCATGTTGCGGGGCTGTTCGCCTATACCGCGCTGCACGTTGGCCTGTTCGTGCTGATGCGGAAGCTGGCCTATGGTGTAGCGGGGCAGGCCTATCAGCTGAGTGATGGATTCTGGTTCGAATTCCGCAAAGATCTGTTGTCCTACCTGCTGTTTCTGTCGGTGTTTTGGGCCGTGATGCATGTGCGTAGAAACGCCAAGGACGAGGTTCGGCCCGTCAGCTTCGACATCCGCGACGGGGCACGGATCATCCGTGTACCACTCAATGACATTCTGGCGGTGACAGCGGCGGGCAACTACGTCGAGTTCGTGCTGGCCGATGGTCGCAAGCCGCTGATGCGCGCGACCATGGCGGCCGTAGAGGCTCAGCTGGCTCCGGTCGGGTTTGTGCGCACGCACCGCTCGTGGCTGGTCAATCCCGAGCGGATGACAGGGCTGGAGCCGTCCGGTTCAGGCGATTGGACGCTATCGCTTGGCGCAATGGATGTGCCAGTGTCCCGTCGTTATCCGCAGGCGTTGGAACGTCTTCGGGCTTAACGCTGGAACGGATAGAAGTCGTCGCCGAGGTGAAGGATGGACGTAAGTTCGTCCAACGCGCCTCGCGTCTCTGCCAGTAGGGCCGGATCGGCCAAATCGGCAGGACGCAGTTCCTCCCGATACCAGCGCAGCGCCCAGATCGTCAGGCGGGCGTGCAACTCATCGCACATGCGCATGGCAGGGTTTGTCGCGGCCAGTTCGGCTTCGGTCAGCACGACACGCAGGCGCAGACAGGCAGGGCCGCCGCCATTGGCCATCGACTGGCGTACGTCCACATATTCGACGCGGCCAATCGGACCGTTGGACGCGGCGATCTTTTCGGCCACGGCATAACTGCGAGGGTTGTCGCGGGTTTCCGTCGGACAGATCAGCGTCAGGCGATCTTCACCCGGCACGCGAATCAACATGGAGTTGAACAGATAGCTGCTGATCGCGTCGGCCAGCGGCAGGTCGGCGGCAGAAACCTCAATGAATATCGGCTCGAAGCCCTTGGCGGCTGCGCGGATGGCGACCTTGGTGGCCTCGGTGTTTTCAAACGCCAGCTCGTGGAAGAACAGGGTATTCAACGCTCCCACACAGACCACGTCATTGTGGAAGGTACCGCCCGCAATCGCTGCGCGCCCCTGACGGGCCAGCACCACGCCGGATGCTCCGTGACGGCGCATGATGGCGTCGCAGGCCTCGCGGGTCTGACGAGCAGGGAAGGGGCCGTCCCACGCCTCGAATGCTTCGCGTCCCCAGACGAACAGGTTCACCCCTTGCTCGCCGTGGTCGGCGCACAGTCGGACGTGATTGGCCGCGCCCTCATCCGCCAGATGGCTTACCGGCGTCAGGGCGGGATGGACGGCGAACTTGCTGGCGTCAGGGAAGAGGGCGTTCAGCGCGGCTTGCGTCTGCTCGTGTTCCAAACTGCGGTGCAGGTTGGTGACGAGGTTGGCGGGCGTGAAGTGCACGCGGCCATCGGCGCTGTCGGCACTAGGGGTCACGGTCGCCGCATTGGCTGCCCACATAGGGGAGGCCGAACAGGCGGCGGCGGCAAAGGAGGGCGCGTCCTTCCATGCCTCTTCCAGCACCTGCGCGTCGGTGCCAGCGAACCCTAACGATCGCAGGAAGGGGATGTTCGGACGCTCGTGCGGGGGCAGGACAAACTGCGGCAGGCCGAGGTCTGCAAGCCGCTTCATCTTGTCGATCCCCTGCAGGACCGCCGCACGCGGAGACGAAGCCTCGCCCTTGTTCAGGCTGGACGCCAGATTGCCCGGCGACAGGCCCGCATAGGAGTGCGTCGGCCCGATCAGGCCATCGGCATTGGCTTCGACCGCGTGCGAGGACATTACATCAGGCCTTTGATTTCACTGGCAATGTTCTTCACGCCCTGAGCCTCGAAGCTGGCGATCGGATAGGCGCAGTAGTCGGCGGCGTAGTAGGCGCTGGGGCGGTGGTTGCCGCTGGCACCGAGGCCGCCGAAGGGCATGTCACCCGCTGCGCCGGTGGTCGGGCGGTTGAAGTTCACCACGCCTGCGCGGATGGTGGTGATGAAGCGATCCCACAGCGTGGCATCATCGCTGATCAGCCCAGCCGACAGGCCGTAGCGGGTGTTGTTGGCGGCCTCCAGGGCGTCGTCGAAACTGTCCACACGGATGACCGACAGGAACGGCGCGAAGATCTCTTCATCCGGCACGTTCACGCCCGTCACATCGATGATGGCGGGTTTGACGAAAGCATCCGCCAAGCCGTCAATCGGACCCGAGGCGCGGATGACCTTGGCTCCCAGGTCGATACGTTCCTGAAGATCAGACAGAGCCTTCTTGGCGGCGCGTGCCGAGATCAGCGGGCCGCCGTAAACCTCTTCATCGCCGTTCCATGCGCCGTACCGCAGGCGGTCCGACAGTGCTGCCACAGCCTCGACTACCGCGTCACCCTGCGGGCCGTTCGGCACGATCAGGCGACGGGCGCAGGAGCAACGCTGGCCCGAGGTGATGAAGGCGGACTGAACAACGTGAGTGGCCGCAGCCTCGGGATCGGACACGTCCCAGACGACCAGCGGGTTGTTGCCGCCCAGTTCCAGCGCGAGGATCACATGCGGATCATCGGCGAACTTCTTGCGGAAGTGGGCTCCCGCTGCGCCCGATCCGGTGAACATCAGGGCGTCGATCTTCTGGTCCAGCAGGGCCGCGCCGACGTCCTTGCCCCCCTGTACCAGATTGATCACGCCGTCCGGCACGCCCGCTTCCAGCAGGCATTGCACCATCAGTTCACCCGTCTTGGGGGCTTCTTCCGAAGGTTTGAACACCACCGTGTCGCCCGCCAGAAGTGCCGGCACGATGTGCCCGTTCGGCAGGTGGCCGGGGAAGTTGAAGGGGCCAAGCACTGCAGCGACGCCATGCGGGCGGTGGCGCAGGACGGCGCGTCCAAACGCGGTGTCGCTGCTGCGTTCGCCCGTGCGCTCGTCATAGGCGCGGATGGAGATGTCCACCTTGCCCTGCATGGAGCCGACCTCGCCTTGCGTCTCCCACAGGGCCTTGCCTGTCTCGCGGCTGATGGTCTCGGCGATCTCGGCGGCGCGTTCCTTCAGCTTAGCCTGATATGCCTTTAGGATGGCGACGCGCTCTTCGCGCGGGCGTAATGCCCAGTCGGCCATGACCGCGCGGGCCTTGGTGACGGCGTCTGCGACCTGTTGCGGCGTGCTCTCTGCGCCTTCCCAGACGACTTCGCCGGTGGTGGGGTCGATGGATTGGAACGTGGTCATTGCGGCAACTCAGACTTTAACGCGGACGGTATCGCCAGCCTTGACCTTCAGGGCGGCGGCGGCATCTGCAGTGATGGTGACGGTTTCGGGATGCAGGTCGGCCTTGACGCGCACGGCGCGGAACCTGGCCAGACTGTCGGTGGAAATCAGGGCGGGCAGGTCGGCCTGAATATCTTGACCGATCTGGACCTTCAGCGGACGGGCATCGCGCACGGTACGGATGTTGTCGCGGCCGCAAGCGACGGTGGGACCGGCATCGAAAATATCGACGAGGCCGTTGGGGCGGAAACCTTCGGACTCCAGCAGGGCCATGGCGGGCACGCCTTGGGGGTGGACCTTGCCGATCACCGCACGGGCGGGTTCCGGCAGCAGCTCGACATAGATGGGGTGGCGGGGGGCCAGATCGAGGATGAACTGTTTGTCGGTCGATCCGGTCATGCGGTCGGCGTCGTCAAAGTCCATCGGGAAGAATTTGTGTGCGACGTGATCCCAGAAGGGGCATGCCCCGTCCGGCGTGAAAACGCCGCGCAACTCCGCCAGCACATTCTCGGCAAACATATCAGGCTGTGTGCCCATCAGCATATAGCGCGACTGTGCCAGCAGGCGACCGGCACCGCCGCGACGGCGGTCGGCCTTGAGGAACAGCGAGCCAACTTCCGACCAGCCAGCGCATTCGTTCACCAGCACCAGCGTCTGATGGTTCATTTTAACACCCAGAGAGGGCGATTGGGTGATGTTGTTCACGAGGCGGAAGGAGAAGAAGGGACGCTTCAGACCCACGGTCGCTTTGACGCCGCCGATGCCGTCGACATCGCCTGTGTCGCCATCTTCAAGCATCAGGGTGTACCAGGCTTCTTCCCACGGCAGTTCGCCACTGAAGGACTGTTTGCTGGTCTCCAGACGCTCGCTCAGGACATCGGCATCTTCGGGTAGGCTGGTGAAACCCGGACCTGAGAGGATCGCCAGTTCCATCAAGTCGTCGAGGTCCGTCGGCATAGCGGGGCGAACAATAAGCATGGCTTACAGGGTCTCCAGACGAAGCTGTTTCAGCCGTTTCGCATCGATTTCACCAGACGCGATCTTGCTGAGAATAAGGGCAGACAGGCGGGCGCGCTCAAGGAAGCTGTCAGGCCACGCATATTCCTGATCGGAGTGGATATCGCCGCCGATGACGCCCAGCGTGTCGACATTGGGCAGCCCTGCGGCGTGCAGGTTGTTACCCTCGCAGACGCCGCCCGAGGGTTGCCAGCGGATAGACTGGCCTAGCAGGTCGCCCGCCGACTTCACCGCGTTGAATAGGGCGGTCTGGCTAGCATCGATCGGTTTGGGAGCGCGGGTCATCCCGCCATGCAGATGCAGCGAAATGCCGTCGAAGGGGGGCTCGGATGTGATCTCGGCAATGGCATCGACCACCCATGAAGCAGACTGGGCATCGGGCACGCGCACGTTGAAGCGCACCACGGCATTGTCGGCCACGACGTTCAGCGGTGATCCGCCGTCGATCTTGGAAACGTTGACCGTCACACCTTCGCGCTGGCCGTTCAGAGCGTGCAGGCGGGTGGCGATAATGGCGGCGGCGGCAATGGCATTCGCACCTTCGTGGAAGGCGCGGCCCGCGTGGGCGGCCTTGCCGTTGACGATCAGGTGGTAGTTGCCGCTGCCTTTGCGTTCACCCGCCAGTGTGCCATCGGGGAGGGAAGGCTCATACGTCAGGCCAATATGACCCTTGGCACCCAGTTCAGCCAGCAACGGTGCGGAGCCCGGCGAGCCGATCTCTTCATCCGGCGACAGCAGGGCCGTCCAGCCGACATTGTCTTTCAAGGGGTGGGCCTCGAATGCTTCGAGGGCACCTAGCATCACACTGATACCGCCCTTCATGTCGGCGATACCCGGGCCGTTCAGCGCGCCGTCGTCGCGGACGCTCAGTGTCTGGAACGGGCTGCTGGCGTCAAAGACCGTGTCATAGTGGCCGGTCAGAACCAGTTGAACAGGGGCGTCAGGACGGCATGAGATTTTCAGCGCAGGGGCATAGTGGTCGGTTGTTATCGAACCGTCCGATGCCACCGATGTCGATGTCGCCGTACCTACACGTTCGATCTTTGCGGGCAGGGGCGAAAAGGCGAGTTCCAGCGCATCAAGCACGCCAAGCAGGCCATCGGTGTGTCGACTGCCCGAGTTCACGTTAACCCACGCGATAGCCCGTTCGATCAACTCTCCGGCACGCGGTGCCAGAGCAGCAAGGACGCGTTCGTCGTTCGGATGCAGCTCCATATCCAGCAGCCTATAGGCCCGAAGAACAAAGGTGAAGGAGCGATGATTTATGGCGCGGCGGATGGGAATCCGTGCAGTGCAGCGATAGGTTTTACCTCTTGAAGGCCGGAGTCGCGCATGAACCGTCGTTTTGTATCCCCGTTCGCATCTCTCGAATCGCGCCAGCAGGCCGAGTCGATGCAGGCCTGTTCAGTGACAGGGTTCGTGCTGTGGGCTGTTACGCTGGGAGTATTGGCGACGGCGATACTGGCAGGGATGGGGTCCGAACCCGAAGCCTCGCGAGGGGCAGCGGCAGGGCTATGCATATTTATGGCGGTGGTGGCGGCGGCCGCTGGCTGGGTGCAGTGGCGCAAGCCTAACCGCATTTTGCCGTCCTTCGGCGTGGCTTGGTCTCTGTATGAACTGTCTTCGTTGATGGTGGGCCTAATGGTGGGAGCACCCATGGCCGCGGGCGGGCTATCGTCCGCCTTTGCATGGGGAACGGCGGCTGTATTGGTGGTGTGCGCCGCACTGCATATCGGCGCTCTGCGGGCGACCTTCTATCTGGCGCGCGCACAGTAGGGCTCGAGCCGACAGGCTCAGACTTATTGCAAAGCTTGATCGAGCGCTTTAACACCGCTGCTATTCGTGGCGGGGGAACTACAGTGAAATCAGCGGGTTTTGCCGTCTGGCGGGCGTTCCTCCATGCACCGTCCACGTATGCGCAAGCTCGGTTTATGGCCAGAGTGGCCTGCGCGGCTGTCGCAATCCGCGCAATCTACACAGTCTATGCCTTTCTTGCCCTGCGGCCTTCCGGTGAAGAGGTCATTGCCGAACTGAGACGGGTTAAAGGGCCGGTGACGCTTGATGAAGCGGCCATCGACCAGGTGATCTTCGAGCGTGTCGCGGACATATTCGTCTGGCTCAGCGGAGGGATGACCGTAGCGGTGGTGGGCCTCTGCGCCGGGCTGGGAATCTGGCAATGGCGTCGTCCGGGGACGGCGATGCCGCTGACGTGCTTGTGCATCATCGCCTTTACTGTCCTGGTAACTCTCTTCGGTATCCAGAACGAACACGTGAGGGCCGCAGCACTGGAGCCTCAGAACCTGATCCTGCTGATGATGAAGCCGGTGCTTGTCGTGATGCTGTTTGCCGCCTATCGCGGAGGACGTTTCTGCCAACTCTATCGGAAGGACACGCCGTGACCGTGACCGTGACCGTCTATCACAACCCGAAATGCTCCACGTCGCGCAAGGCGCTGGAACTGCTGCAGGAAAAAGGCATCACGCCGACCGTCGTTGAATATCTCAAGACGGGGTGGGATGCGGCTACTCTGGATCGTCTGGCCAAGTCGACGGGGAAAGGCTTTGCCGGCATGCTGCGTATGCGCGAGGACGAGGCCAAGCAGTTGGCGGCGGATGGGGCATCGGACGATGTGATCCGTGCGGCCATGATTGCCAATCCGGTGCTGGTTGAACGCCCTATCGTCGAGACAGCCAAGGGGGCGAGGATCGGTCGTCCGCTGGAGACGGTGCTCGAAATCCTCTGACAGCCAAAAGAAAGGCCGGGCGATCTGCCCGGCCTTTTTGTTTAGCCTCTAGTCTCGCTCGCGACGCCAGCGGATCGAGATGTTGGAGGTGTTGTCACCGCTGAAGGCAGAGGTGACAGCGATATTGCGCCGGACTTGCCACTCTACCCGTACCGTCGCACCGGCTTCGCCGCCGCCGATGATTTCGAGGTAGAGGTTTTTGCCCAGACGGCGTCCACCGGCGATGGTCATGTTGGACGCCTCGCCCCCGAAGGACAGTCGATCCAGACCGGCCAGTTCGCGCAAGTTGCCGATGATGTCGAGGCCGCCACCCCCTGCGAGCGATGCCACACCGGAGGCCAGTTGTGCAGCCTCAAGAGCCGACAACTGCGAGACCGAGCGCCCGAACAGGACCCGCGCAAGGATTTCATCCTGCGGCAGTTCCGGCTCTGAGGTCAGGGCAATCTTCGGGCTGGCTGCCGTGCCGGTCACCTTGATGATCGCGGTGATCGACGGGTCCTCGCGGGTTGCGGTCAGGTTCAGCAGTATCTTCGCCGGATCGGTCGACAGGGTGATGCTGCCATCGTCGTCGAAGGTGAAGCGCTTGCCGGCGAAGTCGTAGTCGCCACGTACCACATTGGCCGTGCCCGAGAGCTCGGGCGAGGCGAGCGTGCCGCGAATACGGGCATCGGTGCGCAACAGGAGATCCAGACCGCGACCGCGCACTTCGATCTCGTCCGCCGTCAGATTGACGTTCAGAGCAATCGGGGTGGATAGCAGCGGGGTTGCCTCCGAACGTGAGCGGGTGGCGACCGGACGGCGCACCGCGTTGCGGTCGGTGACCGGCGCGCGGATGATGCCGTTGGAGCCGGGCAGGTTGGGCGTGATCTCTGCCTTGTCCACGTTCAATGTGCCGCGCAGGGTGATAGCGCGGGCATAGCGTTCCACCTGCACCGTGCCACTGGTGTTCACAGTGGCCACGTCGTTTTCGACGAGACGGAAGTTCTTCAGACCCAGCGTCAGGTTACCCAACGAGGCATCGGCATTGCGGTTGCCGCCAAGACGGTTGTCGGTCACCAGATCGCAGGTGAAGGTCTCGTTGAAGGTATTGGGCAGGGCCGCACCACGGCGCTCGAACCACAAGGTACCAAAACCGCACAACTGGCCGTTACCATAGTCCTTGGCGCTGAGGCGGGACAGGCGGACGCCTTCCTGATTGAAGTCGGCGTTCAGGAACACGTCCTTCAGGCGCAGGCCGGTAGAGCCTTCGTTGAACTTGCCGTCGGTCAGCGCAACGTTGCCGACGATGGTCGGCGAACGCACGCGACCGCTCAGGGTGACGTTGGCGCGTAGATTGCCCTCCAGCTTGCGGTCGATACCGTCCACCAGATCCCACAGCGGTTTGATCTCGCCATTGATCTTCAGATCGCCGGACAGGTTGAGCGTTTCGTCGGTAACCAGCTTGGCCGGATTGGCTTGGTTGATCATCGGCAGGGTCAGGTTCAGCAGGGCGAGAGCCCCCTGATTGGCCTGATTGAGCGGATCGCAAATCCCGCCGCGGTTGCCGT
This sequence comes from Brevundimonas sp. GN22, assembly GCF_054824005.1. Lineage (NCBI taxonomy): Bacteria > Pseudomonadati > Pseudomonadota > Alphaproteobacteria > Caulobacterales > Caulobacteraceae > Brevundimonas > Brevundimonas sp. GN22. The sequence goes on from NZ_JSYD01000062.1 coordinate 9,078, forward strand.
AGGCGGCACAGGCGCGGATGTTCATCTCGCGGGCTTGCAGGTCCGCAATCAGACGACCGTCGACAAGGACGTTGTTCTGGTCCGCACGCACGCTTGCGCTACCGGCGTTGGAGAAGACCACGTCGGCACCCCCATCCAGTGACGGTGCGCCGGTGTTCGACAGATTGGCCGTGCCGGTAATCAAGCCCTGCAGGTCGCTGTTGAGCGAGTTGAGCGGTACATTTTGCAGGTTCAGTTTGGCATCCCAGCCCGTGCGGCCACGACCGAGCGGGCGCGGGTCCAGCGCCAGTGTGGCCGTGCCGTCGCCCAGCTGTGCCGCAACCAGTGCGCGATTGGTATCACCACGTCGCTCCACAAAGGTGCTGGGCAACAGCTGAGCGCGGATGCCGCGAAAAACCGCATTTCCGCTGCCTTCCAGACGGTGGCCGTCACTCAGGCGGCGGTAAACCAGCGGGCCCTGGAAGGAGATCGGGTTTTCGCCCGTCATAACCAGATTGGTATTGAGCGTCAGCGCCGACAGATTGCCCTGACCAACCACTTCGATGCGGCTGAAATGCATGTTGCTGCCACGCAAAATCAGATCGCGGGCGCGAAGCGACACATCCACGCTCTCGGGACCGGCATTGGCAGGCAGCTTAATATAGCCGCGAACCTCGCCACGCTGGATGAAGGCACCGGGACGACCGGTGACTTCAAGGTCGGCGGTGGACGGGATCAGGTCCGACAAGGTGATGAACCCCTTGGCGGTGATGCCGCCGGCGTTCACATCCACATCGCTGAGGGCAATGGTGTCCTTGCCCAGACGGAAGCGGGCCTGACCGCGCGCGGCCTGACCTCGGTTCATGCCTGTCAGGGTGACGAAGCCGTCCGACGACCCGTCGCCGACGTTGAATTCCAGTCCCATCTTGGCGGCGTTGAGGATCAACTGGCCGATGGCAACTTTCTCGAAGTCGGCGTTGAAGCGGGTGCGCGGCGTGTTCAGCTTGCCAACGATAAAGCCGTCGCCCGCCATATTGCCGTCAATGGCGACAGGACCGACGCCAAACGGGCCGCGTGCCTTCCAGTCCAACGCAAGATTGAGCTGGTCGCCTTTGAGCGTACCCTTCGCCGCAACATCGGCCTTCTCGCCAATGAGGCGGCTGCCTTCAGTGAGGTGGATCGTGCCGTTGGCGAGGCTGCCGTTCAGCTTCAGCTTGGGCGAGCGGCCCAGCAGACGGTCGACCTCTTCAATGCCGAAGAAGAAGTCGCGGCCGCCACCGTCAAAGTTCAGTCCCCATGCACCGCCGGAGCGGGGCATGCTGCCACGCAGCTTGCCGCCAAAACGACCGCGCGCACCGGGCTTGATGACGCCGATATTGTTGACGTCGAAGTCTGCGTTGAATGACAGACCGCCCATCAGGTTGCGACGGCCCGAACCCGTTAGATTGAGCGCCGAGCCTTTCAAATCAACGTCTTGCAGCAGGATGTTGCCGTCGTTGAGGCGCGAGGCCGTTAGGTTCAGACGAGGCGAGCTGCCCAGCAGTCCGCCGATGACGCCCTTGGTTGTGCCACCCGCTCCGGCGAGCTGGCCTTTGACCGTATAGGTCTGGTCTTTGGCTTCCAGTCCCAGCGGGCCGCTGAGCCGGCTCAGGCCATAGCCCGCCAGTTCGGCATTGCGCACATCCACCGAGCCGTTGAGGGCAAACTTTTTGGCGTCGCCGCTGAACACGCCCTCATAGGCGGCGGCGTCGCCGATCTTGGTGCCTGCCAGACGGGTCAGGGACGGGGTGCGAACCGTAAGCTTGATATTTTCGGCATAGGATCCGCCAGTGGTGCGAACATATCCCGAAGCCGTGGAAGTGATGTTCTCTGCCACCAGCTTCCATGCCATGCCCTGATAGCCCTCGCGCTTGCTGTCAGGCGCGGCGGCAAGGCCGATGCTGGCCGTGCGGCCAAAGCGCTGGATGAAGGGCTCCATCAGGTCGGAACCCGAGAAGTTCACATAGCCCGACATATAGGAGTTGGCCTCGGAGAAGTGGCCGTTGATGCGCAAGGGCGTGAACTCGCCGGTGGTCATCACCATGCGCACGTTGCGGCCATCCATCAGGCCGGTCGCCGAGAAAGGTTGGTCCGGCGAATAACCGAGGCTGCCAGCCAGAGGTCCGCCCTTGGCTTCCTGCGCCTGCAGGTTCAGGCGGATATCTTCGGGTTTGTCGCTCAGTACGGCCTGAACTTTGAGGAAGTCACCCGGCCGGCTGAGGCTGAGGGCATCGACCTTGATGTCTTTGTTGCCGGTTCGCGGCAGACCCGCGCTGCCGGACAGCCGCCATTTGCCGTATTCCTTGGAGAAGTCCTCCATCAGTTCGACGTCAGCGGCGAATTTGTCGATGTCGATGGACAGCGCCTGCGGGCCGGAGGGCTCTAGGCTTGGTTCGAGTTCAGGACGGCGGATTAGGTGGATCGACTTGGCCGTGATTTCATCGGCATGGAAGCGTTTGACCAGAAGCGACCAATAGTTCCAGTCCACGTGAACGTCACGGGCTTCCAGCCACACGCCATCCTTGTCCGTTACTGTGACGCGCTGGATCGTGAAGTCGTCAAAGATATCGCCGCGAACGCCTTCGACATTGATCGCGCCATAGCGACCGATCTTCTTGCCGGCGACAAAGCTGGTGATCAGTTCGCGCCCCGCGTCAGACACCAGATAATAGCGGCCGCCGACCAGGGCGATGACCCCGATGCCGACGAGGGCACCCATGCCAATGCCGGTGAACACGGCCACCGTGCGGATCAAGGAACGCTTGCGCTTGGCCTTTTCGCGAGGCGAGGGTGTCGCCGCGTCGCTTGCGGAGTCAGGCGTTTCGGATTCGGGCGTGTCCGGCGGCAGATCGGTCAAAACGATTGGCCAATGCTGATGTAGAGTTGGAAGCTGGAGTCGCCCTCACGCTTGTTGAGCGGGAAGGCCACATCGGCCCGAACCGGACCGAACGGTAGTTTGTAACGCACACCGACGCCTGCGCCATAGCGCATATTGCCGAGGTTGGGGGCTTCGTCCGGGCCTGTGGCACCGCCGTCGATAAATCCGACGGCTTGCCAGCTTTCGCCGATGTTATGGCGCACTTCGAGAGAAGTTTCGAACAGGCTGACGCCCCCGCGGGGCGTGTTGTCCGGCAGGCGGGGGTTGATGCTCTGATAGGAGTAGCCGCGAACCGAGCCGCCACCACCCGAGTAGAACAGGCGGTCCGACGGCACATTCAGCTCGTTACCGCCGACAATGCTGCCAAGCTTGAGCCGACCGGCCAGAATGGTGCGACGGGCGCTGCCAATCGGGTAGTAGGCGGAGCCCTCGGCATGTCCGCGCAGGAAGTAGACGTTGTCCTCGCCCGCCACGATGGTCGGTTGCAGCGAACCGGAAACACGCCAACCCTCTGTCGGGTCCAGCAGGTCATCGGACCGGTCCAGCAGCGCCGATGTGCGCAGGGTCAGAATTGCGAGATTGCGGTCCATAGCAATCGCGTGCTCATCAATGGGGTCGTATCGCAGTTCCTGATAGCGACCGGCATCAAGCCCGATCCCGTACGAGAACCACGAGTTCGGCCCCCAACGCTGGTTCAGGTCGGCCCCAAAGGTCACGGCCTGACGCTGATAGGCGTCGGTATCTTCATTTACCAGCCATCCGCTGAGGCGCAGGGTGCGGTTCACCCGGCGGAAGTGCGGCAGGCTGTATTCGGCACCCAGGCGGCTGTCGATCGAGCCCCAGTGTCCGCCATAGGTCAGGGTCTCTGCGCGTCCGCTGCGGTTCAGGCGATTACGATACACACCCGCGCTAAAGCCGTCGTCGGTGGCATAGGTAGCGCGAGCGTCGATCTGGTCACGGCTCTTGTCCACCAGACTGACCGAGATCGGGACTGTAACCTCGGTCGCGGTGCGGACTTCGGGAGAGTTACCGTTGGGCAGGCTGACATCGACCGAGGCGTAGACGCCTGTATCGACCAGACGGCGCTCCATCTCTGCGAGAGCCTCCGGCGAGTAGATGTCGCCGTCCTTCCACGGTATCAGGCGTTCGACGAATTCCTTGCGCGTGCGGGTAGGCACGCGCGCGTTCTCGTTGGCGCGGTCGCCCGGGCGACGGCGACTGATGATGTCGCCGCGAATGTTGCGCTCCAGCCTGACCAGTGGGCCGGGGTCCAGATGGAACTCGGGACGCATCTGGTGATCGACAACGATATCGGCGTCGGGAGTATCCAGCGTCGCGCGTTCGCCCGTAGTGCGCGACAACGAAACATCTTCGATCTCCAGCAGACGAGGGTCGGCGGCGGCGTAGGCGAAGCCGTTGTTCTTGAGGACCACAACACCGCGCGCTTCGGCCGCCAGTACCGGCTCGAGGCGGGCAGGGGTGCCATCCTCTAGCTTTACGGCGTCGCGGGTTTTGGCGACGATATCGATCTCGGGGTGAACAGGGGCGGCGCCGAGGCGGACATAGGGAATGTCACCCGAAGCTTCGGCCATGCCCTCCGGAATGCGCACCTCGCCATCATCGTCGGTATCGAGAGAACTGTCTTCGGGCGCGACAGACTGACGACCGCCAGCGGCGTCGGGCGTGGCTTGAATGGCGGCTGTGGATGCCGAAGGCACGGTAGCCACGTCACGCGGCACACCGTCGGTCCACACCAGTTTTTGTTCGCGAATGACGAACTGGGGGCCGGGGTCGACCAGAACAATGGCGCGATTTTCCTCCACCGCCGTGGTCACTACTGGGCGGTAGTAGCCTTCGGTATTCAGGATAGCGACGGCCAGTTCCTGCGCGGAGCGCGCGCGGCGGCGCGCTTCGAGTTCGGACTGGGGGGCGTTGTCAATTTCGCCCACGGCCCGCTCCAGCTTGGATTGCAGGCCGTCGGGGAAGGTCACGCCCTCGGCGGGACGGACGTCGGCTCGGGGAACATCGGCGTGGGCGAGGGATGTGAACCCCATGAGAGCGCTCACCGCGCCGCCACAAAGAAGAAGCCCGATTTTCAAAGCCAAACCCCGTTTCTTAAGCCGAAAAGCCGCGAGGGGATCGCGGCGTCAGATCGTCAAAGTATGACGGGGGCGCATAGCACCCCCGACTGTCATCAATAGAAGAGGGTTTCGCTTTCCGGCTGAACCGACTCTTGGGAGGACTTCGGCTCCACCGGTACCGATTCAACCGGAGCAGCGTCGGTGGCCGGAGCCGGAACTTCGGCCGCTGCAGGCGCAGCCTGTTCGGCAGCTGCCGGAGTAGCCTCTTGGATTTCCTCGACTTCCGTTACGACCGGCTCGGAAGGCTGCTGCGGGTTATCGCACGCGGCCAGAGACAGGCTTGCCACAACGGCGAGGGCAGCGGGGATCGAAAGGAGTTTCATGCGCATGTTCATTTTTGACTCTTGAAGAACCGAAACGCGGGCTGAGGGGAGGGGGTTCCAGACTTAACCCACGCGGTTTGTGCAGACTTTGCCATGAATGGATTATGAAGTGATGACAGCCAACGGCACAACTTGCGGTGTGCCTGTTGATGAGGTGCGTTTGCTAGCGTCCACGATGGTGAGTCGAGAATCACGGCCCGCCGGTTCGATTCTAATGCGCCTAAAAACAAAGACTTCTGTTATCTGTTGTCCGTAACAGCTGAAAATCGGGTCTGATTTCTGCTCGAGCGCTAAAAAACGCATGGAAAACACGTTTTTTGTCGACGGCGGGCATAGAGGCCCTTGACCAACGAGGCGGAATACAACAGAAAGCCGCCTCACACGGAGCGGTCGCCGCGGTTCTCCACGGATCGGCAGCTAAGTGGTTGTTTTTACAGTGTGCGCCCCTAGCTCAGTTGGTTAGAGCATCTGACTTTTAATCAGAGGGTCCTCGGTTCGAGCCCGAGGGGGCGTACCACTGTAAACAGCCCGACTTCTTCCCCACATTACGATCCTTGCACTGCGCTCTTGTCGTTGATCGACAATGATTTTCGCAATGTCGACCCGAACGGGAACGAACCTTGGCAGGACGGGTTATCCCGCCATGAAAACTTCGAAAATCGCTATTCTCGCAATCGCAGGTCTTTCACTCTCGGCTTGTGCCACGACGGGTGCGACCTCTTCGGCCACGCGCGGCGTTGACCAAGTCAACGCGGGCCTCGGGAGTGCGCTTCAGGCACCGCTGGAAGATTTGAACCTTGTCCGTCAGGAAATCCCTGCCGTTCTGAACGAGGCCGCTGCAGCACCGTATAGCGTTTCGGGCATGGGCCGCTGTGCCGCTATCGCAGCCGAGATCGCGCGTCTAGACGAAGCGTTGGGTCCCGATCTGGATGTCGTCCAGCAGGCCGAGGAGACGGCTGTTGGCGATCAGGCCGCCGACGCTGCGGCGGACGCTACCCTGGACGCGGTACGCGATACGGTAACGGACTTCATTCCGGCGCGTTCGTGGGTACGCCGACTTACCGGCGCACATCGCCACAGCGAACAGGTCAAGGCTGCTGTGCGCGCGGGCCTGCAACGCCGCGCCTTCCTGAAGGGAATCGGGCAGCAAAAGAACTGCGCCCCGCCGGCGGCTCCGGCCGGATTTACCCGCCGATAACGAAAAAAGGGAGCCGGTTGGCTCCCTTTCTTTATTCTCTCACGCCTTGAGGTGGCGGGCGCGGAAGTCCTTGCGGAACTGTTCAAACTCGCCCTTTTCGATGGCCTCGCGCATGGCTGCGGTCAGGGCCTGGAAGAAGGCGATGTTGTGCCAGCTCAGCAGAATCTTGCCGAGGATTTCGTCGGCGCGGATCAGGTGGTGGATATAGGCGCGGCTATAGTCCTGCGAGGCAGGGCAGGGGACCATCGGGTCCAGCGGGCTTTCATCCTCGGCAAAGCGGGCGTTCTTGATGTTGACGGGGCCATCCCACGTCCATGCCTGACCGTGACGACCCGCGCGGGTCGGTAGCACGCAGTCGAACATGTCCACGCCGCGATAGACGGCCTCGACCAGATCAATCGGCTTGCCCACGCCCATTAGGTAACGGGGGCGCTCCTTCGGCAGAAACTCCGGCGCATAGTCCAAGACTTCACACATGGCCTCATGGCCTTCACCGACAGCGAGGCCGCCGATGGCATAGCCGTCAAAGCCGATTTCCTGCAGCCGCTCCGAGCTTTCCTTGCGCAGGTTCTCATAGGTCGAACCCTGTTGGATGCCGAACAGGGCCTGAGTGTCACGGGTGCCGAAGGCGTTCTTGGAGCGCACAGCCCAGCGGGCCGACAGTTCCATACCCTTACGGGCGCGCTTTTCGTCGGCCGGGTAGGCGACGCACTCATCCAGTTGCATCACGATATCGGAGCCCAGACGATCGGCCTGAATCTCGATCGAGCGTTCCGGCGTCAGGACGTGTTTGGAGCCGTCGATGTGGCTGGAGAAGGTCACAGCCTCTTCGGTCAGCTTGGAAATGCCCGACAGGGACATGACCTGAAAGCCGCCGGAGTCCGTTAGGATTGGCTTGTCCCAGCGCATGAACTTATGCAGGCCACCCAGACGCTCCATGCGCTCTGGCCCCGGACGCAGCATGAGGTGGTAGGTGTTGCCGAGGATGATGTCGGCGCCCGTTTGCTTCACCTGATCGACCGTCATGGCCTTGACCGTCGCGGCAGTGCCAACCGGCATGAAGGCAGGCGTGCGGATGTCACCGCGTGCGGTTTTCAGGACGCCGGTACGGGCGCGGCCATCGGTGGCCTTGATATCAAACGGGAAGGTCAAAGTGTTCTTACGCGGTTAGAGCAGGCGCTGAAGCTGTTCGGCGCGTTGCAGGTCCTTGGGGCGGCCAAACAGTTTGCAGGTTTCGATCTGCTCGGCGACGGAGGGGATATAGATGCGTCCGCCGTCGACCGCCACAGGGATACGACTATTGAAGGTCATCATGGTCCATTCGCCGCCGTTGCGGACTTCCATCTCGGCCATGACCTCGACGGGAACGGGCGTGGTCAGGATTTGGCCGAACACGCGCGAACGGAACATGCCTTCACCCGGATCGGGTGACACTTCGCCATACAGGCCCTCAATCAGTGTCTTGGCGTCCCGCGGGCTGCACAACACATCGACGTCCGGCACATGCCATTCCGTCAGCCCGCTGAGCGCCATCGCCGCCCCGCCAAACACCCACCAAGGATCGCGCAGCTCCGTGGCCGCCGAGGCCAGAATGTCGAGAGCGGCAGAGAGATCTTCGGGCAGGGTGTCGTAGTACGTAGGCATAAGACTTCTATAGTCCGCGAAGGTCAGCGAACGAAAGATCGCTGCTACCCGCAGACACAAAAAAGCGACGGCCGTGGCCGCCGCTCAATGTGATTGACCTTGGTATCAGCCGTATTTCTGCGCAAACGCCTGATCACTCATCGTGACGTAGATAATGGCTTCGATGAAGGCGATTAACGACGGGATGAAGGTCCAGCAGAAGAGCAGATAGATAATTCCCCAGCCGACGCGACCGAGATAGAATTTGTGAGCTCCAATACCGCCAAGAAGCAAAGCGAGCACTACGGCCATAACTTTGCTCTTTTGACCGGTCGCCCCGGCGACAATCTGCGGAGCGCCGCACTTAGGGCACTGGAAGGCGTCCTTGTGAAGAACAGTAGCGCAGCCACTGCAGTATTTTTGGCCGCCCATAATGGCATCAGTCATTTGATTTTCCCCGACTCATATTGTCTGGAGAGAAGTGTAACGCTGATATTCTTAACTGCGACCAAATACCGCAAAGCTTCCTTCAATTAGTGGGCTTTGAACAACAGGCTCCCGTCGCCATACGAATAGAAGCGGTACTCGTTTTCAATGGCGTGCTTATAGGCCGCGTGCATGGTCTCGAACCCTGCAAAGGCGCTGACCAGCATGAACAGGGTCGACTTCGGCAGGTGGAAGTTGGTCATCAGCACGTCGACCGCGCGGAACTTATAGCCCGGCGTGATGAAGATGGCGGTATCGTCGTGGAACGGACGGATGATGCCGTCCTCGCCGGTCGCGCTTTCCAGCAGACGCAGCGAAGTGGTGCCGACGCAGACGATGCGGCCTCCCTTGGCGTGCACTTCGTTCAGGGCATCGGCGGTTTCTTGCGAAACCGTGCCCCATTCGGAGTGCATCTTGTGATCCTTGGTGTCGTCAGCCTTCACCGGCAGGAATGTACCGGCACCAACGTGCAGGGTCACGGCATGGGTAGAGACACCGCGCTCCTTCAAAGCCGCGAGCAGTTCAGGCGTGAAATGCAGGCCCGCCGTCGGGGCGGCGACAGAACCGTCATGCTCGGCATAGACGGTCTGATAGTCCTTCTGGTCCTGATCGTCCTCGGGGCGCTTGGCCGCGATATAGGGCGGCAGGGGCATGACACCGACGTTGCGGATGGCATCGTCCAGCGCAGGGCCAGCCAGATCGAACTTCAGCGTGACAAGGCCGTCGTCGCCCTTGGCCTCGATGGTGGCGTCAACGCTGCCCATCTCGCAGGCGCGGTCGGTATCGGTGCCGAAACGCACGCGGTCACCGACTTTCAGCCGCTTGCCCGGTTTCATGAAGGCCGACCAGACATCCGGCGCATCGCGGTGGTGCAGGGTGGCCTCGACCTCGACCGTCAGCGTCTCGCCTTCGGGACCGACACGCTCGCGGATGCCGCTCATGCGGGCAGGGATGACGCGGGTGTCGTTGAACACCAGCGCATCGCCGGGCTGAAGCAAGTCCGGAAGATCGCGGACGATGCGATCCTCTAGCTGGTCATCCTTGACCACCAGAAAACGGGCGCTGTCACGCGGGGAGACGGGCCGCAGGGCAATGCGGTCCTCGGGCAGGTCGAAATCGAAGTCGGAAGTTTTCACAGGGCGGGGTGAACACCTGACCGCGCGGGCGGTCAAGTGCTGCCTTTATCGACCGTAGCGCGAAAGGTTCAGATCGCCCGTCTCGATGGCCGGTGTCTTGCCTGAAATGAGGTCGGTGACGACGGCCGCCGAGCCGCACGACATGGTCCAGCCCAGCGTGCCGTGTCCGGTGTTCAGCCACAGGTTGGAATAGCGGCTGGCCCCGACGATTGGCGTACCGTCCGGCGTGTTAGGGCGAAGGCCACACCAGAACTCTGCAGTCTCCAGATCTCCGGCACCGGGGAAGAGGCTGCCAACCGAATAGTTCAGCGTCGCACGGCGTCGAGCGACCAATTCCTTGTTGAAGCCGTTCAGTTCAGCCATGCCACCGGCGCGGATGCGGGTACCCAGCCGCGTGATGGCTATCTTGTAGCTCTCGTCCATCACGGTCGAAACGGGCGCGCGCGCATCGTCAACGATGTTGGCGGTGATCGAGTAGCCCTTCACCGGATACACCGGCAGTTTCAGATCCAGGTCCTTGACCATCTGCGGCGACCAGGAGCCCAACGCCAGCACATAGGCATCGGCCTTCAGGGCCTCCTTGTCGGTCACCACGCTGACGATCTTGTCTCCTTCGCGGTTGATCGACTTGACCGTCTCGTTCCAGCGGAACTTTACGCCAGCAGCTTCGGCCATCTTGGCAAGGGTTTGGGTGAAGATACGGCAGTCGCCCGTCTCGTCACCCGGAAGGCGCAGAGCGCCTACATACGGCACATCCGAGAAAGCCAATCCAGGCTCCGCACGTCGGCAACCATCGGCGTCCAACAGCTCATACGGGACACCCTCGGACTGAAGTACCGAGACGTCCTTGTGCGCGTCCTTAAGCTGCTTCTCGGTACGAAACAGTTGCAGCGTGCCTTGCTGGCGACCGTCGTACTGTATGCCGGTCTGTTTGCGCAGCAGGTCCAGTTCATCGCGGGCGTACTCGGCGAGGCGGACCATGCGGCCCTTGTTCACCGCATAGCGGGCAGGGGTGCAGTTACGCAGCATCTGTAGCGTCCAGCGGATCATCGCCGGATCAAAACGGGTATGCAGGATAAGCGGCGCGTGGCGCATCATCAGCCACTTCACTGCCTTGGTCGGAATGTTGGGAGCCGCCCACGGTGCCGAATAGCCTGGGGAAATCTGGCCAGCGTTGGCGTAGCTGGTTTCCAGCGCCGCGCCGGACAACCGGTCGACAACGGTCACCTCGTGACCGGCCTGGTTCAGGTACCACGCTGTCGTGGTGCCGATAACGCCTGCCCCTAGAACCAGAACACGCATGTTTCACGCTCGCCTTGTGCGGCCCTATCGGCCTGACGTTGCGAAAGCTACGCGCAGATATCAGGATTTTCCTGTCTTATTGCGCAATGTTCTGTGAATATGCGAAGCCAAACGCAACATTATTCAAGCTACACGGTGGTAAATTGTGCTGACCATTGACGAGGTGGATCGCCGTATCGTCCAGAGGCTTCGGGTAGATGGTCGCATCAGCAATGCAGACCTTGCTGATACTGTTGGACTTTCTGCCTCGGCATGCCTGCGTCGGGTTCGCCAGTTGGAGCAGCGCGGGGTTATTCGCGGATACACTGCTCTACTGGGTGCCGAGGAAGAGGAGGGGTTGGTAGCCTTCGTGCAGATTTCTTTGGAAAAACAGACCGATGAATATATGCGGCGGTTCGAGGAAGCCGTGCGCCACTATCCCGAAATCCGCGATTGCTACCTGATGGCGGGGGCGTCGGACTATGTGGTGCGCGCGGTTGCGCCGACGATGGCGGCCTATGAAGTGCTGCACAAGGACGTGCTGTCGCGTCTGCCGGGGGTGTCGCGCATCCACTCCAGTCTGGCCATCCGCAATGTGCTCAAGGCGCGATAGATCGCCAAAAACCGCCGGTGTGGGCATAAGTCTTCGTTGACCCCACGCGCGTGAGGCGGCAAACCCGCCCGATGCTTCAGAACCTTGAAACCCTGTCCCGTGAGGCCCGTTCGTGGCCGTTTGAGCAAGCCCGTAATCTTCTGGCGCACGTGCTCAAAAAACGGCTGTCGGACGCCGACCGCGCTGTTGCGCAGTCCCTGATCGATGCTGGCAAGGCGGACGAGGCTCTCAAACAGTTTGAAGGCCTTGGCCGTCCAGTCATTCTGGAGACCGGCTACGGCCCGTCGGGCCTGCCGCACATGGGTACGTTCGGCGAAGTCGCCCGCACCACCATGGTGCGCAATGCGTTCCGTGCGCTGACCGGGGACCACTGGGAAACCAAGCTGATCGCCTTCTCGGACGATATGGACGGCTTCCGCAAGGTGCCGGAAGGTATCCCGAACCCGGAGATGCTGCGCGAAGACCTGCACCTGCCGCTGACCAAGGTGCGCGACCCGTTCGGCACCCACGACAGCTTCGGTGCCCACAACAACGCGCGTCTGCGCGCCTTCCTCGACAGCTTCGGCTTCGACTACGAGTTTATGTCGTCGAGCGAGACCTATAAGTCGGGCCGTTTCGACCAGACTCTGCTGCTGATGCTCGAGCGTTACGACGCGATCATGGGCATCATGCTGCCGACGCTGGGCGAAGAGCGCCGCGCGACCTATTCGCCGTTCCTGCCGATCAGCCCGATCACCGGCCACGTTCTGCAAGTCCCGACGCTCGAGCGCAACTTCGAGAAGGGCACAATTGTGTTCGACGACCCTGCGGGCGGTCGCACCGAGGTGCCGGTCACCGGAGGCCATGTGAAGCTGCAATGGAAGCCGGACTGGGCCATGCGCTGGACCGCGCTGGACGTCGACTACGAAATGGCCGGTAAGGACCTGATCGAGTCGGTTCGCGAAAGCGGCAAGATCTGTCGTGCACTGGACGGCTCGCCGCCGGTGGGCTTCAACTACGAACTCTTCCTCGACGTCGAGGGCAAGAAGATCTCCAAGTCGAAGGGCAATGGCCTGACGATGGAAGAGTGGCTGCGCTACGGCCCGCCGGAATCGCTGAGCTGGTACATGTTCCAGTCGCCCAAGTCGGCCAAGAGCCTGCACTTCGGCGTGATCCCGCGCGCGACCGACGACTGGATGTCCTTCGTCGAGCAGTACAAGACTCAAGAGCCGAACAAGCAGATCGATAATGCGGTCTGGTCGATCCACGGCGGCAACCCGCCGGAGACGACGTCGCCGGTCAGCTTCTCGCTGATGATGAACCTTGTCGGCGTGGCGAATGCGTCGAGCAAGGAGCAGCTCTGGGCGTATTTCGCCAAGTATCTGCCGGAAGCGACGCCGGAAAACGAGCCGCTGCTCGACCGTCTGATGGACTATGCGCTGAACTACTACGAGGACTTCGTGAAGCCCACGAAGGTCTATCGCGCACCGACCGAGATGGAAAAGGCGGCTCTGCTGGACCTCGCCGGTCGTTTGAAGGCATTGCCGCAAGACACTACGGACGGCGAAGTCATCCAGAACGAAGTCTATGCTGTCGGTAAGGAGCATGGCTTCGAACCGCTACGCGCATGGTTCGGCGCTCTATACGAAGTGCTGCTAGGTGCATCGCAAGGCCCGCGCTTTGGTTCGTTCGCGGCCATCTATGGCCTGCCGCAATCGATCGAATTGATCGAGAAGGGTGCCAACGGCGAACTGGCTGCCTGATCGGTCGATCAGTTTTGAACATAAGGCCGCTTTCCCTCGGGAGAGCGGCCTTTTTTCTGCGCATGAACCAATCCTGACAGAGTTTGTCGGGGAGCCTTCAGACGGTCTGGCGCATTGTGTCTGCATCGACCAACTCGATGACAGGAGAGAGCCATGTCGAAGATTTTCAAGGCCGGTTTGGCCACCGCTTCACTGATCGCTGCACTGGGTGCAACGGCTGTCCCGATGACCGCTAACGCGCAAGCGAACGGCATCACCAACTGCGACGCCCCTGGCGGCCGTCAGCAGGCCGGTGCCGCTATTGGGGCCGTCTTGGGCGGTCTGGCCGGTAGTCAGGTTTCGCGTAATGAGCGTGCGTTGGGTGCCGTCGTTGGCGCTGGTGCGGGTGCAGCTGCTGGTTCGTATATCGGCTGTAACCAGCAACGTGCGCGCGCTGGCCAGCAAGGTGGGCAGGATATGTATCGTGCCTCGTCCAACCTGAACATCCGCTCGGGTCCGGGTACTAACTATCGCACCACGGGCCGACTGTCGGCCGGTCAGCCCTTCACGGCAATCGGTTCGCAAGGCGAGTGGGTGCAGATTGCTGGCGGTGGCTGGGTCAACGCCCGTTACGTGACCCAGTAATGAGCCACTCCTTAGTAAGCGTTTGAGCCGTCTCCATAACGGGGGCGGCTCGTTTGCTATCTGCAGCTACTGGCTGACCCAAACGATACGCGCCATCCACTGGATGTCTGCGCGCAGGAGCGTGCGCGGCGGATAGGCAGTATTCAGGGAGATGAGTTGGACATGCCGCGACGTCGTCGGCCCGAGTTCTTTGGCCAGCGTCTCGCCTGAAAGGGTTCGCACCGCGACCCTGTCGCCAGATCGCACACGCGTATCCAGCAGATCGACAATCACCTTGTCACCGGGGCGATACAACGGGTGCATGGAATCCCCGTCGATCTCCAGACTAAAGAGCCCTTCACGTAGCGAGGGGAGAGCTGTCCGTTCCCACCCCTCGGCAAGCGGCAGCCCATCGTCCGAGAAAAAGCCCGTCTCGCCAGCCTTGGCCAAGCCCAGCAATGGTAGGCTTTGGTCTTTGGCGTCGTCAGCCATGGCGGCAAACTCGGCCAGTGACGTGTCGCTGGCTGTGAGGACGCGCATCACACTTTCGGTCGAGGGCCATCGCGGCCTTGGCGGGTCACCCGGACCAAAGCGTTTAGAGGGGTTGAAGCTGGTCGGGTCCAGTCCGGCGCGTCGAGCCAATGCGGAAGGAGAAATGCCTTCCCGTTTGGCGAGAGCGTCCAAGCCTTTCCAGATCTTGGCGTGGGTGAGTGGCATTTGAACTTCCCGGGGGAAGTGCAAAATAGGTTAGGACGTTAGGAATATCTACCTAGTTCGTCAGAGGTGCTGTTGATTGCGACCCGCTCCTGCCAAGCGGTGACGCCGCCCCATACCAATGCAATGATAATTCCAAGCGATGAGCAGTTCACGACTGTCGAATAGGCCGACAGCGTAGGGGCAAAATTGATCAGAACCAGAAACTGGCAGGTCATGATTAAGAGCTGCAACGCTGCGGCCCATACCGGCCACGCGCTGTCGGATTTCCAGATCAGAGCTCCGAACGTGAACAGCAGAACGACATCGAGCACCCAGATCGCGATTGTTGCGTGGATCGCAAAGCCGTATTGCACGCGTAGGAATGTAGAGAGGAGCCAGCAGAGCAGATAGACTACCGCTCCAGTGCGCTCTTTAGCGCCCCCTAAAACCAACGCAAGGACACATCCGGCCAGCATCAAGGCCGCACCAATCCATCCGGCGATCGAAGTGAACAAAAAAGCCCCCAATCGAAATACTCGATGGGGGCTTTTTCACATTTTATTCCCTAACAAATAGTGCCGCTAGGGATTTTAACGAATTTTCCGGTGTTTAACTCACTGCGCGAAGCATGCCCTTGGTCGGACGGATCGGCGTGTCGTCCCATTCCAGCGGCTTATCGACCGGACCGGCTGCATAGACACCCCAGCCCATGCGGCGGTGGTCTTTTTGCATTTCAGCGTGGCATTCGACGATGGCTTCACGCGCAGCCGACAGCGCGGCGATGGTGGCCATTGCCTTCGATTGCGAGGCGGTGCCGGCAACCGGAGAAATCGAGAGTTGGTTACGGCCGGCGATCATGGCCTGAACCATGGCTGCGGCGTGGGCGATAGCCGCATCAACCGACTGTTCGGTTGCGTACAGCTCGCTCGAGATGCTGGTGACGACTTCGGTGCGGTCCATGTGTGTTCCCCATAAAACGCCGATCTGGCGAATTATGTTTAACAACGGTTAAGCTCGTTCGTAAAGACCTTATTAACCTTTTATTAACCAACTCATCGGTCCGCCGCACTAATCTCCTGTAGAATCATCAAGTTGGAAGTGGCCAGTAAGCGTTGCAATTGGCTTGTCGTGAGCCTCTTGCCAGGCCTCGGCTGTTACATATGCGACCTTCTTGCCTGCTTTGCGGATCTCTGCGCGGGCATAAACGTCGGTCGCACGGCCGACTCGCAGATAGGCGATCGACACATTGATCGGACGCGGAAGACGCAACCTTGGATAGAGATGCGACACCTTCGCCATGGCTGCCATTTCAAGCAGAGCGGCTGTCGTTCCTCCGTGGAGGGCCGGGATGAGCGGATTGCCGATTAAATGGTCGGAGAACGGCATGACAACCGTGACCTGATCGCCGAAGACCTCGGTCTTGAGGTTCAGGAACTGGGCATAGGGCAGGTGGTCGAGCAGGGGCTTGGTCATTCGGCGTCTCCTTGGCTTTGGTCACGCAGGGACGGCTTGTGAATGATGTAGGCGGCCTGTGAAGCCGCGACCGGATCGTTAGGGTCGTCTTCGAAAGCCCATGCGCGGACGAACGCCATGGTGCGATTCAACTGATAGCACTCTGCCTCTGCCAACAAATCACGACCGGGGGCAGCGGCGCGCATGTAGTCAACTCGCATGTCGAGCGTGGCGATGGACTGAAACTGGTTTAGCGCCAGCCATACCGACATGCCGCCAACGTGGTCCAACAGGGTGCTGACCAACCCGCCTGCAAGCACTCCGGAGGCCGGATCGCCGACCAGTTCGCGACGATAAGGCACGCGCATACGCACGCGACGATCCTCGTGGCCCAGAAACTCGAAACCCAGTGCGTGGGTGTGTGCAGAGCCCGCTGCCAACTGGGGCAGGATGGCGAGCAGTTCAGGATTAGTCATTGAAACTCCTTGGGGAGGGCGGTCCAAACTGTGGGGCCGACCGCAAGGTGTTGTCTAGCGACGCGGTTAAAGATTCACTGCGTGGAGATTTGGTTCGCCGAAGGCTTCAACTTCGGTACGCGATGCCATGGCACGGATCATCGCCATACGCAGACGCTCGGGCTTGATCGGCTTCTCGACCACGCAGATCATGCCGGCTTCGAGATAGCCGGTGACATCGTCAGGATCGGCATTGGCGGTCAGGGCGATAATTGGCACTGAAGCGCGATCATCACCCAGTGCCCGAATGGCGCGAGTGGCTTGCACCCCGTCCATGCGCGGCATCTTGATATCCATCAGGATGATGTCGAAGCGCCCGTCCTTGGCCGCTTCCAGCGCTTCGGCACCGTCTTCGGCTGTCTCGGACGTGCACCCGAACATTTCGCATAGAGCGCGGGCCACGACACGGTTGGTCGCGTTGTCGTCGGCGATCAGAACGTGCGGACGGCCCATGACGTCCAGCCCTTCAAGATGGGCTACGTTGGGTTCTTCCTCGACGGCAGCGGTCGCACGTTCAACCGAGACGTCAAAGCCATAGGTCGTGCCGCAGCCATTATTGTTCTCGGCAAAGATACGACCGCCCAGAGCGTTCAGTAGGTGCCACGCTGTGGCCGAGGCGATGTTGCCTGTTGTCGCAAGGTCGCCAAAGCACGTAGCCAGTTGTTCCACATCCAGACCCGGGCCATCGTCACGGACGCGGGCCTGAAGTTGGATGCCAGCCGCAGTCGGTTCAGCCTTCAGCCCAACCTCGATTACGCCGTTTCGCGACCAGCGCAGGGCGCTCTCGATCAAAGTGTCATAGGTTGCGCGGAAACGCGGAGGGTCGATGAGTGCCAGAAGATCGGTGTCGCCCTCATAGCTGGCCATGATCGTAACGCCGGCGCTTTCGGCGCGAGTATTCCAGTCTGCCGTGATGGAATCCATAAACTCTCGCAGCGGCGTGGGCTGCAGGTTCAGGGTAAAGTTCCCGGTTCCGGTTGCGGCGAGATCGCGGGCCTGTTGCAGCAGGCTGGTGCCCTCGGCAGCTGAGTTATGGATCGCGGCGACATATTCTGGGATCTGGCGGGACTGCGGTTGGCGTTTGATGAGTTCGGCAAACGCCTGAACATTGGCCAGGGGCGGGGCCAGTGCATCGGTCAGTGTGCGAACGAACAGGGCCTTTGCTTGGGCAATGGCCTGCTGATCCAGTTGGCGCGACTCGAGTTCCTGAATCCGGGCTTCTTGTTCCGCCAGCCGTTCGGCCTGCAGCCCGTTGACGAAGTGGAACAGCTTGATCGCTGTACCCACGCCGAAATACTGGCCGCGATGGGTCACGATGAAACCGCGCATCAGGGTGGACGCGCTGGATTTGAGAATGGTCTGGGAGAAGGACGCGATGCGGACGTCGGCATCCACAATCGCCGGCTCGGTATCCATGATCAGCGACACCGGTCGCGATGAATAACGGCTCTGGCCCAAGGGGGAGGCGAGTTTCAGCAGGAAGTCTTGACGATCGATCAGACCCACGGGGCGTCCGTTGTCGACCACGGGCAGAGCCATGGTGTCCGGATGCTGGGCAAACCAGCTAAAGACCTCGGGCACGGTGGCATGAGGGCTGACTGGAGGCACACGTTCTGTGAGCGTTTCAATCGTCGGCATTAGGCCGCACTCCACTATAGGAAAGGTAACATCGCGTGGAATTCTTTTCCGAACGGTTAAGCTGTTGGTTGTGCGGACGTTCACACCTGTGAAGCCGTAGAAATGCTGCTTTTTTGCAGCAAAGGGACGTTTACGCTATAAGCGCTGCTTCTTACCGAGCTTTCGTACTCTTTCTGGATGCGCGCGGCCCTATGGCCGACCGCAGGTTTCTCATGAACGCTTTCCAATCCTCGTCGCCTTCCCAAGCTGCCCTTGTCCTCTTTTCGGGAGGGCAGGACAGCGCCACCTGTCTGGCCTGGGCGTTGGCTAAATATAGCCGAGTCGAGACCATAGGATTTGATTACGGTCAAAGACATGCTGTTGAAATGTCTGCGCGTTTGTCGGTTCGTGAAGAGATGAAGCGGGTGCTTCCTCAATACGCAGAACGCCTCGGCGACGACCATGTGGTCGATTTGACGGGTTATGGACGTATTGCGGAAAGCAGCCTGACCAGCGAGGTCGCCATCGAGATGGACGCCCGCGGGCTTCCCGCGACCTTCGTGCCGGGGCGTAACCTGATCTTTTTGACGACGGCGGCAGCCCTGTCAGACCGTCGGGGTCTGGGCGTACTGGTGACTGGCGTGTGTGAGACGGATTACTCCGGCTATCCGGACTGCCGTCAGGCAACTATCGACGCCATGTCGCACGCCCTGACGCTGGGTCTGGATCGTCCGGTGCCGATTGAAACCCCGCTGATGTACCTGACCAAGGCGCAGACGTGGGAGTTGGCAAACGAGATCGGCGGCGAGCCGCTGGTGGACGCTATTATCGAAGCCTCGCACACCTGCTACGCGGGTGATCGCGAGCACCGCCACGACTGGGGCTATGGCTGCGGAACCTGCGCGGCGTGTGAACTGCGCGAAGCGGGCTACCGTGTTTGGAAGGAAGGCTGATGACCTATTCGGTCAAGGAATGCTTCCTGACGGTTCAGGGCGAGGCGGGACAGGCAGGGCGCGTCTCGGTCTTCCTTCGTTTTGCGGGCTGCAATCTGTGGAGCGGGCTGGAGCGTGATCGCGAAACCGCCGTCTGCACCTTCTGCGATACGGATTTTGTCGGCACCAACGGTGATGGCGGCGGCAAGTTCAAGACTGCGGACCTGCTGGCCGATCATGTGAACAGCTTCTGGACCGGCCGCGAGGGCGATCCGAAGTTGGTTGTCTGCACGGGGGGCGAGCCTCTGCTGCAGCTGGATGCACTGCTGATCGACGCCCTGCATGCGCGAGGCTTCGAGATTGCCATCGAGAGCAATGGCACCATCAAAGCCCCTGACGGCATCGACTGGATCTGCATCAGTCCCAAGGCCGATGCCGAAGTCATCCAGACCTCGGGGCAGGAGTTGAAGCTGGTCTATCCGCAGGTAAAGGCCATGCCCGAACGTTTCGAGCACATGGATTTCGAGCGCTTCTGGCTGCAACCGATGGATGGCCCGGATCAGGCCGCCAATACCCAAGCGGCCATGGACTACTGCCTCAAACACCCGCAGTGGCGTCTCAGTATCCAGACCCACAAATACATCGGGGTAAGATAAGGCGTTTGCCGAGTTGATTTGCCGTTGGCACCGTCAGGTCAGCATTCCTGACCACGGCGCTGACGGCGTTCGCAGCGGCGCTCTTCCTTTTTACGTTTGGCACGAAGCTCTTCGTCCGACGTGGTAACGGCATCTACACCCGCACCGATGACTGCACCCGTGGCCTTGGCGGTGCCACCGACAACGGCAGCGCCCGCGCCCACTACGGCTCCGGCCACGCATCCGCTGAGGCCGAGGGTCAAAACCATTACTGCGCCGATAGTGGCGATATAGGTTGATCGGCGGTGGTGAGCATTCATGGGATTATGTGCCATTATCGAAACCGGCGGAGCAGCTTCAGTCGGGGGAGTGATGATCCACATAGTACCGTTTGAAGCGGACCTACATAAGGCGGTACTTTCCGACATCTGGTTCCGCGCCTCGATGCAAGCGCATCCCTTTATCGGCGAGGCGACGTTGCGCGAGCAGCCGCTGCTGATGGAGGATGTCTATCTGCCCATGGCGACGACCAGCGTGGCTGTGAAAGATGGCCGGATTGCCGGTTTCGCCAGCCTTCTGAAAGACCACATCGCCGCCCTGTTCGTTGATCCGACGGCACAGGGTCAGGGGATCGGGCGCGAACTGCTGGACCACGCGGCGCGGGGGCGGGAGCAACTGTCTCTGGAAGTCTACCTCCATAATCCAAAAGCCGTGGAGTTTTACGAACGCTATGGCTTTGTCATCGAGAGCCGGCGCGAGGTCGATGATCAGGGGCAGCCGTTCCCGAACGCCCGCATGATTTGGCGCAGGCCATGAAAAAGGGCGCTGGAGTGATCCAGCGCCCTTTCGCTTTCGGGGAATCAAACGGCCTTACAGGCTGTCGACCATCACCAGTTCGGCATCTTCCTTGGCGGTGATGGTGATCACCGGCTCGTCGATGATACCAGCGCCGTCGCGGGCGTTCAGCGTGGTGCCGTTGACGTCGACCTGACCGACAGCCGGAACCAGATAGGCGCGGCGACCGGATTTCAGGTCATAGGTCAGGCTCTCACCCGCCTTCAGCGTCGCGGCCAAAATTTGGGCGTCGGCGTTGATGTTCAGCGAGCCGTCGTTGGTGTCGCCCGAAGCCACAACCGTGAACTTGCCCGAGCGGTCCGACTTCGGAAACTCGCGCTGGCCCCACGAAGGTTCGGCACCCGGGCGGTCCGTTTCGATCCAGATCTGGAACAGCGTCGTCAGCTCGTTCTCCATGTTGTACTCGGCATGGCGAACACCCGTACCGGCGCTCATGACCTGAACATCGCCAGCCCCCGTGCGGCCTTGGTTGCCCATGGAATCCTGGTGGGTGATGGCCCCCGTGCGGACGTAGGTGATGATTTCCATGTCGGCGTGCGGGTGGGGCGGGAAGCCCGACTTCGGACCGATTTCGTCATCGTTCCAGACGCGCAGACGGCCCCAGCCCATACGATTGGGATCGTAATAGTTGGCGAACGAGAAGTGGTGCTTGGCATTCAGCCAGCCGTGGTTGGCGCCACCGAGGGTATTGAAAGGACGGACATCGATCATGGTGATCTCCCCAACGCTTAAAGTGTGCAGCCCGTTGCTGCTTCGTTGAGAGCTATATAAGGAACAGTTACTGTTACGAATAGGGGTGTAATGATCACGGATTGTTACGTGCTGCTCCTTTCTAACGTAGCGGTGGAGAATTGGCGAGCAGTTCGGTTCTTCGGCACCGTCACATGGTCTGGCGGTAGATCACGACCGGATGCATGCCTTGACGACAATTAAGTATTGTCGTTCTCTGTGGGGCTTTCATCGGGAGCGCATACTTTGATCAATGGCTTGATGTTTGCGGGCGCGCTTCTGGCGATGGAGCCGGAACTTCAATGGGTATCGCTATTGAAGGTGTACGGCGACGAGGTTACGCAGGATGTATGGGCGGATAACGAACGGCTGCTTCTCAAGCTGATTGGCCACCACCTTTGGATCGAGGAAAGCGTTCTGGACCGACGTCCCATTCAGGGATGTATGACGTCCCATCAAAGAGGATGGGTCAGCCTTCCGGTCTGTGTCGGTGCCCGTCTAGAGGAAATGGAGGCACCGGAAGGAACAGTGTCTCTGACCATCGCCCCGTCACATGACAACGCCTCGGTGGAATGGACCTGTACCGGGACGGGTCGAGCCGGATTCGATGGATCGCGGCAGGTCGCCACTTTTAACCGAGCCGCCCTTGATAACCCTTCGATAGAAGACGTTCAGCGGGCCGCGCAGTGTTTACTGGCAGCAAGCAGAAGCGGAGAGTGATGATGGCCGGATTTGTCACGAATTGGGGAAGGGTGATCAGCCCAGTCGCCGTTGGCAGCGCCCTTTTAGCGGCTACCGCCGTTCAGGCTTCGATACCGCCCACCTATAACATCATGTTCATCGGCGATGCGCGCGAGGCACGCGCAATCGGCGCTGCCGTCAGCGCCTATATGATCCAGCACGACGCCTATTTCGATCAACCTCTGGAGATGTCGCGATCGTCTGTGGCGGGGTGTATGGAGACCGACACTTACGCCGCCTGCATTGCCGAGGCGTTGAGCGCCCCCGCGCATTCATCGGTTCATGCCCCGGTGGTGGTCTGGGCGAGAGTGGATGGTGACAGCTTGATCTGGAACTGTGCGGGTCGACTTGGCGAGGCTTCAGCCACGCTTGACGTATCTTCAACCCGCAGAAGGCCTTGTTCGGTTCGGGTGAAGAGCAGAGCGCCGAACTTCGCAAGGCCGTTGCCTGTATCAAGGATGCGGGCCGGTCGGGCTAGCCTCCGAACATTCTAAGCGTATAGCGGCTATCGCGACTGGACATATGGGATCGGACACTTAGCGAATAGGTGCCGGTCCGAGGCATCGTGTGCCGCAGGCCTTGAACATTCAGATAGACCTCAGCGTCCACACTTCGTGCCAGAACGCTGCCTTTACAGGCGTCATCGGAAAAGATCGTTAGCGTTGGGCCCAACATTTCCAAGGTAAACCGCGCCAACTCGCCTTGGGTGGCGGCAAATTGGTAGCAATCGAAAAGGGCACCCTCTGATGTCTGACGGTCGTCGGCTATCAGTTCGCCGTGATAATAGGAGCCGGGCGCAATTCGAACGCTTCTATCATCGTTGCTCGTTAGACGAAGACTGTAACGACCAGTCTCAATATTGCGAAGTCCGATACTATAGATCGCAACAGCGACTTTTATCGGGGTCTCCGCATGGAAGGTTAGAAAGGAGATTTTTTGGCCACCTTGACCTTCCACGCCATCAGAAAAGCTTTTGCAGTCCGGAGCGGCTGTATCATCTCCGGGAATGACAATCAGTTTAGGGTTAAGGGTGGTTTCACCTTGAACATCAATCGCATAGTTGGTTCCTGCGCGCAGGCTGATTGTGTAGCAATCGACCGGCATGCGAAGGTTTGGATCGACGTCGCTGGCCGTCAACTCCCCGTGATGCAGACGGCCCACGGTCAGTGTTTCCTGGGATATCGCGGGCGATGCCAGAAACAGGGATACACATAGGACTGATAGGGGCTTTTTCACCGTACTATCCTTAGTGAATGGCGCGCGTTTGGAACATCAGCGCGCAGCTTAACACTCATTTGAATAACGGTAATCTGTAAAATGGTCGATGGCGCAGGATGCCGACACCTGAGGTGTCAGTCTTCAAGCGGTATCCCGTGCGCTTGGCAGTACATATGCCGCGCGTTTCGCGCCGAGTTACCCATTTTAACCTGCTCGACGGTCCAGGCGTCGAGGTAGCGGCCATCGGGATGACGTAGATCGACGCCCGCGCGTCGCAGTCGGCTCAGTAGGACTGAAGCACCGTAGTTAGCCGCTGAAATCCAGCCCAACATGTCACTGATGTCATCGGGTGAGAGCCCGTCCTTGTCAGGATTGTAGGCGTCGGAATCCAGAGCGTCGCCAAGCTGCTGAAGAACATCTGTGATGTTGACGGCCATTGGTACGCTCTTGGGTTGGTGTGGAAGTCTGAATGAGTTCACGCAACAACTTTAAACCAATACTGACGCCCTTACGGCTCCTTAGCCCACCTGCGCCCGATGCCGCAACTTGGCATCCGCCAGCACAATCGCTGCCATCGCTTCGACGACCGGAACGCCGCGCAGGGCGACGCAGGGGTCGTGGCGGCCCTTGGTGCGTAGGTCCACTTCGGCACCATCGCGATTGATGGTCTGGCGGTGGGTGAGGATCGAGGAGGTGGGTTTGAAGGCCACGCGAGCGGTGACGGGCTGGCCCGTCGAGATGCCGCCGAGGATGCCGCCCGCCTTGTTCGACAGGAAGACAGGCTCGCCATCGGGGCCGATACGCATTTCGTCGGCGTTTTCCTCACCTGACAGCATGGCGGCCTCGAAGCCCGCGCCGATTTCCACGCCCTTGACGGCGTTGACGGTCATCAGGCCCGATGCCAGTTCGCTATCCAGTTTCGCATAGAGCGGTGCGCCCCATCCGGCAGGCACGCCGGTGACTTCCAGCGCAACGACCGCACCGATGCTGGAGCCAGCTTTGCGGACGGTATCCAGATAGGCTTCCCATTCCGGCACCACTTCGTTCGACGCAGCGAACAGGGCGTTGTCGTAAGCGGCGCTGAAGTCGATCTGATCGTCAGGGATGCGGTGCGGACCCAGCTGCACCACGCCCGCGCGGATTTGGATGCTGTCCCCCAGAACCTTGCGTGCCACGGCTCCGGCCGCCACGCGGCCGGCCGTTTCGCGGGCGGATGAGCGGCCACCGCCGCGATAGTCGCGGATGCCGTACTTGGCCTGATAGGTGAAGTCGGCGTGACCGGGACGGAAGGCGTGGGCGATCTCGCCATAGTCCTTGGACCGCTGGTCGGTGTTTTCGATCATCAGGCTGATCGGCGTTCCCGTGGTGACGGGGCCGTTACCGTCGTCGAACACGCCCGACAGGATTTTGACCGCGTCGGCCTCTTGGCGCTGGGTGACAAAGCGGCTGCCGCCCGGTTTGCGCTGATCCAGAAATGGCTGGATGTCCGCTTCGGTCAGCGGGATCAGCGGCGGGCAGCCGTCAACGACGACGCCAATGGCCGGCCCGTGGCTTTCGCCCCAAGTGGTGATGCGGAACAGGTGACCGAAGCTGTTATGTGACATGGGTACGGGGATTAGGCCGCGCTGGCCTGTGTCGTCCAGTGCTGAGTGAACTGCTGGCGCATATGCTGAGCGTCGCTCAGGTGCTCGTCGCGGGCTTCGAGCGTGATGAACAGGTCGCCCGCAGGGTGTGAGCCACGGGCGGGCAAACCCTTGCCGGGGAAGGAAAGCTGCACTGGCTCTTGCATGTCTGGCACCAGCCAAGCGGTTTGCGGGCCGACAGGGGTATCCATCTCGATACGGCCACCGTCACGCAAGTAATGGGCCGGTACGCGCTTGTGCACGAAGAGATCGGACCCGAACACTTCGATGCCGAACTGGGGGCGGATGCGGACAGGGATGGTGGCGATATTTTTGAGCCGCAGACGGTCACCGTGGCGAAGACCCGCAGGAATGCGTAGGCGATACAAGCGTTCTTCGATCCATACCTCTGCGGTGCCGCCAGTAATGGCCTGAAGCGGGGTAATGACCGCCACCGGAGCGGGGCGCACGACGTGCAGATTGCGCGTGGGTGCACCGAGGGCGGGGCGGGGAAGCGGCTGGTTTTGCAGTAGGTGGTAGGCTTCGACCACATAGCGGAACAGCACCACGTCACCATTGGGCGAGTCGGGGTGAACCGCCTTCGCCACGCGCCGGAAAGCGGTCGACAAATCCGCAGCCGATGTGGGCCCTGTAAGGCCTAAAATCTGGCGGGCCTCGAAAATTGTTAGCCGTCTTTGCTCCATGACAAAGACTGTTGCGGCAATATGGTCAAAGGGTCGTTAACCGTAACGACGCCGTTGGCGGACTTGGGTCCGACAGGCGAGAGAGTTATAACGCACGCCATGAGTCACGCAGCCATTCCACCCAGCCCGTCCCGCGCCGATTATGAGGCGCAACTGGTCCGTAACTCGGATGACAGCATCTTTGACGGTGCAGACCCGATGGCTGTCTTCGCGGACTGGCTGAAAGAGGCTGGCACGACCGAACTGAACGATCCCAACGCCATGACCTTGGCGACTGTGGATTCCCGCGGCATGCCCGACGCCCGCATCGTCCTGTTGAAGGACATCGATGCACGCGGCTTTACCTTCTATTCCAATCTGGAAAGTGCCAAGGGGCAGGAACTGGCGGACCATCCGCAGGCCGCGCTGGTGTTCCACTGGAAGTCGCTTCGCCGTCAGGTGAGGGTGCGTGGGGTCATCGAGCCTGTAACCGCCGAAGAGGCGGACGCCTATTTCGCCAGCCGTGCGCGTGAAAGCCGCATCGGCGCATGGGCTTCGTCACAGTCCCGCATGCTGGAAAGCCGCGACGTGCTGGAACAGCGCGTGGCAGAGGAGACCGCCCGCTTCGAGGGCAAGGATGTACCGCGTCCGCCGCACTGGTCCGGTTGGCGACTGGTACCCGTGTGCATCGAGTTCTGGCGCGACCG
Source organism: Brevundimonas sp. GN22 (assembly GCF_054824005.1). Classification (NCBI taxonomy): domain Bacteria; kingdom Pseudomonadati; phylum Pseudomonadota; class Alphaproteobacteria; order Caulobacterales; family Caulobacteraceae; genus Brevundimonas; species Brevundimonas sp. GN22. The sequence continues at coordinate 35,522 of NZ_JSYD01000062.1, forward strand.
ACAGTTCAGACTGCACGACCGTATGCGGTTCGTCCGCCACAACGGCCAATGGGACGTTGAGCGGCTCTATCCGTAAATCAGGTGCCGTAGCGCGCCCAGAAGGTTTCGACCGCATCCTCGGCGATAGCGCGGGCAGTGCGTGACTGAACCGGATCCTTGTCTGTCGCCAACGGCAGCAGCAGGACTGGATACTCGACCATGCCCAGAAGTTGGCTCACCGCCCAACTGGGTTTTTCCAGCTTCAGCAGACCATCCGACGCCATCGCATCGAGCAGGGTGATCAGTTTGTGCGCGATATCTCCGCGTCCCTGATCAAAGAAGTTTGCCGCCTTGGCGCTAAAACGGGGTCGTTCTGCAACCACCAGCCGGAACATCTTGCGCACGAAGCCGTCGGACAGAAACTCGATATAGCGCGTCAAATATTCGACCAACGAGGATCGCGTGGGGCCGGTGGCCTCGGCGACCGACAGGATTCGGTCATAGAACTCGTTCGCGGCTGTATCGATAACGGCCTCGAACAGATCGGATTTACTGGCAAAGAAGCTGTACAGGGTCGCGGTCGAGACACCTGCAGCCCGCGCGATCGGCTCGATGCGCGCGGCTGCGTACCCTTCGGCCACAAACCGCAGGCGGGCCTCTCGGATGATCGTCTGGACCCGGGGGTCCTGGGGGGTGTTCATGAAGGTCCAATGGGCTGATGAGCTTTCATCTGTGCCGACATTGGACCAGCTTTGCTATTGACGCAACATAACAATGTTATGGAAAGCGCGAATATTGTCCCGCTTTGTCAAGATGACCGGTTATCGGACATACGGCTCAAGTAACGGGTGTAAAAGCACTGGTGCTACCAGACGTAGTACGTCGTTGCGATCTACCAGTCGAACAGCGGCAGTAGCATCGGCAACAATAAAGTCTGCGTGGACACGCGACGGCTCTGTAAAGGCCTCGTGACCGGGGCGTACAGTCAGCAAATATTGGTTCACAACAGAGTCCGCTGTGCGCCCGCGCTCGATCTGATCACGCAATAAACGACGGATGAAGCGAATGTCCGCAGGCGTATCCACGAACACCTTCACATCAAACAGCGCGGCCAACTGGACGTTGCACAGAAGGTGAGTACCTTCGATGATCACAACATCGGCGGCGGGGACGTGTTCGCCGCCCGGCTCCCGCCCGTGGGTGATGAAGGAATAGATCGGAGCCGTAATCGCCTTACCGGCCTTGAGCGACGTTAGGTCGCGGATCAGTAGATCGTGATCGCGCGCGTCGACATGGTCGAAGTCGTGGGTCGCCGGATCGAAGCCGGGCACCGAAGCCGCATCGCGGTAATAGGAATCCTCGCGCAGGAGCGCGGCAACGCCTTCGGGAAGGGCTGAAATCAGGGCTTCTGCAAGCGTGGACTTGCCCGAGCCCGAGCCGCCGGTAATGGCAATAAGAATGGTCATAGGCCGGTTTCATTCACCGTTGCGGCCCGCGAAGCAAGACGACGAACGGCGAAAAATCCCTTTGAAGCCCCAATCCTGACGCTAGGTCACGTTGCATGGCCTTGGCTTAATGGCTTAGCGTCGCTGATAGCGCCGGTCGAAGAACAACAAGAGCGCAATACAGGGTCATATTTAAAGAGGAAACGCTTGATGCTGGGATTGATGCAGGACTGGCCGCTGACGGTAGATCGTATTCTCGATCATGCGCGCGAGTGGCATCCGCGATCAGAGGTGGTGACGCGCTCCGTCGAGGGGCCAATCACACGTGTGACCTATGCCGACTTGCACCAGCGCGCGAAGAAGGTGTCCAACGTCCTGAAGGCCTGGGGGATCAACGCCGGGGATCGCGTGGCGACCCTGTGCTGGAACACCGACCGCCACGTCGAGGCATGGTACGGAATTATGGGTATCGGGTCGGTGTGTCACACCCTGAACCCGCGCCTGTTCGCCGAGCAACTGGTCTACATCATCAATCACGCCGAAGACCGCGTGATAATGACGGACCTGACGTTTGTGCCATTGCTGGAAGCCATCCTGCCGCACATTCCCAAGGTCGAACGCTTTGTCATCATGACCGACAAGGCGCACATGCCCCAGACCAAGCTGCCGAACTGCGAGGCGTATGAAGACCTGATCGATCAGGCTTCGGCCGATGTTGTCTGGGGTGGCTTCGACGAGAACACTGCCTGCGGCCTTTGCTATACGTCGGGTACGACGGGCAATCCCAAGGGCGTACTCTACTCGCACCGCTCCAACTTCCTGCATACGCTCATGACCATGCAGGCCTCGGTGCTGGGAGCCACGCCGGACGACGTGATCCTGCCGGTCGTGCCTATGTTCCACGCCAATGCGTGGGGGATCGCCTTTGCCGCGCCTGCTACGGGGACCAAGCTGGTCATGCCCGGTGCCAAGATGGACGGTGCCTCCATCTACGAGTTGTTGGAAACCGAGGGCGTGACTTTCTCGGCCGCCGTCCCGACGGTCTGGCAAGGGTTGCTGCAGTATATGCGCGAGACGGGCTCGCGCCTGTCGACGGTGAAGCGGGTGCTGATCGGTGGTGCTGCGGTGCCTGAAATGCTGATCCGCGCCTTCGAGGACGAATACGGAGTGGAGGTGGTTCAGGGCTGGGGCATGACCGAGACGTCTCCGGTCGGCACCATCTCCAACCTGCGGCCTGAAATGCGCGGCTGGACCAAGGACGACCAGATCCGCCAGCGCGTTAAACAGGGCATTCCGCCTCTGGGCGTCTCGCTCAAACTCGAGAACGACGAAGGTAATGAACTGCCGCATGACGGCGAGACCTTCGGTCGCCTGCTGATCAAGGGGCCGACCGTGGCCAAGGCCTATTTCAAAGGTGACGGGCCTATCGTCGACGCCGACGGTTGGTTCGATACCGGAGACGTGGCCACCATTGACGATCACGGCTTCATGCAGATCACCGACCGCGCCAAGGATGTGATCAAGTCCGGCGGGGAGTGGATCAGCTCCATCGAAATCGAAAACCTGGCGGTGGGTCATCCCAAGGTGGTATTGGCGGCCGTTATCGGTGCGGCTCACCCCAAATGGGACGAGCGTCCGCTATTGATCGTGAAGTTGAAAGAGGGCGAGGCGCTGGACAAGCAGGAGCATCTCGACTTCCTGCAAGGCAAAATCGCCAAATGGTGGATGCCTGACGATGTTGTCGCGGTGGAAGAGATTCCGCTTGGCGCAACGGGCAAGATCGACAAGAAGCTGTTGCGTGAACGAATGAAGGATTATCGCCTTCCTTCAATCGGCTAGCGGATTCGAGAGGTCCTGGTCCATGTCCCGAAACAAATCCCTGGTTGGTCTTTCGCGACTGCTCCTATTGGTCACCCTTCTGACGCCACTGATGGTGTTGGGGGCTGTGCTGGCGACGCGGACGGGTTTGATCAGCCTTGCGACGGGGTATGGCACCTTGGGCCTCAAAGTCGCGCCGGTACTGGCGTGGGTCGGGGCAGGGGCGGGCATCGTCTCGCTTCTGCTGCTGATCAAGAACCGGTCTTTGTGGCTCTATGGCGTTTTGTCGGTAGTCATCGCCGCCGTCTCGCTGGGAGCGGTGCAATACCAGTTGGCGCGTTTCGGGCCTTCGCCCCGCGACGTGACGTCCAATGTGGAGGATCCTCCCGCCTTTGGCCGTGCGCTACTGTCCGAGCGCCGCGCTGCGGGCGTTCGTCCAACGGTCGCCGCGGACTGTGATGGCCTTGAGGCTATCGACAGCCAGTTGGCACCCGATGTTGCCGCCTGGGCCCTGAAGCAGTCGGGCGTGACGGTCATGGGGATGTCTCCGTTCCGCGTCGATGGATGGAAAGAGGGTATGTGGTTCGGCATTCAGCACGACGTCACTGTGCGCATCCGTCCGGGACGCACGGATGTGCGCGTCGCGGCCCGCGACGGTCTGCCGATCGGTCCTCAGGCCTGTGATCTGGCCAAGCGCATCATCAGCGAGATGAATGCCCTGCGTTAAACGCTATGAAATAAGGTGCCAGTGCCCCGAAAGGCTGTACTCGTCGTCGGTGGTCACCCGACCATCCTGCGCCAGTTTAATCAGGTGTGACAGTACCGACAGGCTGGCGGCGGGCCATAGGGTCTGGCTGACGACGGCATAAAGCACGGGGACCATCTGGGCGATGGTGGTGTCACCTGCTTCGAGCCGCTCCAGCACCTGCGCTTCCCGGCCCGTGCGGTGGGCATGATACCCTTTCAAAAAGGGCTCGACGTCTGTGATGGGAGCACCGTGCGTGGGCCAGATCACATCAAAGCCACGCGCCATCACTGCCTCAAGACTAGCCATGTAGTCCGACATGTCGCCATTGGGGGGAGCGACGATTGTGGTGGACCAGCCCATGATGTGGTCGCCACTGAACAAGCCGTTCTCCTCGCGCAGCACAAAGGCCAGATGATTGGAAGCATGGCCGGGCGTCGCCATGACCTCAATCGTCCAGCCGTCGCCCTCGATGACTTCACCGCCGGAAATGATGACATCGGGCTGGAAGTCTTCATCGTCGTGTTCATCCAGACGAACCGCCTCTAATCCATCACGCATCGGAGGTTGTGCGGCGTAGATGGGAACTCCGCCGCATGCAGCCGCCAGGGCCTTGCTGAGCGGGGCATGATCAGAGTGGGTGTGGGTCACCAGAATATGGCTGACCGTACGGTGTCCGATGGCGGCCAACAGCGCAGACAGATGCGCTTCATCTGCGGGGCCGGGGTCGATAACCGCAACCGCTCCTCCAGCACCCACGATATAGGTCCCTGTGCCGGTGAAGGTGAAAGGTCCGGGGTTGTTCGCGATCACCCGTTCCACCCGCGCCGATACGCGATCGTTGCGGCCGTAACTGAAATCGAATGACTTGATGAACTGCATGGTTTGTCCGGTCGAGAGGCGGTCCGGGTTTGATACGCACATGGGGCTGGCCTGCCTATAGACAGCCTTGTTTCCTTAAGCTGACCAAGGCTCCGCAATCGGTCCGGTCAAAGGAGAACAGCTGAGTCGCGCAAGTTCTGTGTCTTCAGCTCGACAGTGTCTAAAGTCGCAAACCTGATTCGACGAACCCGGATAGTTAATTCGAATACTGTCAAGTTTGAAAATGGTGCCCTCGGGGTAGCATTCCGTGAGCTTCAACCGGTGCAGCAGCGCTGCGGGGGGCGTGGGGGAAGCAGCTGAAAATGTTCGAAAAACTACATCATTGTGGCGTAATGCAAATGTTCCATCGACTGCGGACTGCTTGAAAAAGCCTGTGAATACTTAACGAAAAAGATCTCAGGCTTTGCCGTAATATGACTGTGATCCAAATGTGACGTAATTACCGCGATGTAGCCATATTTGGCCTAATTCCGTTACGGGCCGTTGACGACGTTTTGTGGATAGGGACGTATCGGCGTTCCACGGAGGAGGACTCAATATGTCGAATTTTAACGGGCGTAAGTGGTTGCTCGCCAGCAGCGTGCTGGCTGGAGCCGCCCTTGCCGGTGTGGGAACGGTTGCGCACGCGCAGTCGAGCCAGGAAGAAGTCGCTCAAGTCAGCGACATCGTCGTCACCGGTTCGCGTATCTCGCGTCAGGACTACAAGTCGGCCAGCCCGATTGTGACCGTCGACGCAGAAGACATTCAAGCGACGGGTTCGGTCACGATCGACTCGCTGATGAACGACCTGCCGCAATTTACGCCGTCGATCTCGTCGACGTCGAACAACCCGTCGAACGGCGGTCAGGCTAACCTCGACCTGCGCAGCCTGGGTTCCAAGCGTACGCTGGTGCTGGTGAACGGTCGCCGTCTGGTTCCGTCGAACGGCGACGGTTCGGCTGATGTCAACTTGATCCCGTCGGCTCTGGTTCGCAGCGTTGAAACCATCTCGGGCGGTGCTTCGGCTGCCTATGGTTCGGACGCTGTTGCCGGTGTTGCCAACTTCATCCTGAACGACCGCTTCTCGGGCGTGCAGATCGACGCCCAATACGGCCAGACCGACCGTGAAGATGGCGTGACCCAAAGCTACACCATGACCGTCGGCGGCAACTTTGCCGATGACAAAGGTAATGCTGTATTCTCGGTCAACCGTTCGACCCGCGACCTGATCTTCAACGCTGCACGCGATTTCTCGTCGATCTCGGGTGCTTCGGGCACCTCGCCGATGGGCTCGGTCGTGTTCGACAGCGCCAACCTGCCGTCGGCCGCTCTGGTTCGTGGTTACTTCAACGATCCGGCTCTGGCCCTGACCGGCGCCTTCGGCTTTAACAACGACGGCACCGTCTTCAGCCACGCCAAGGCCCTGAACTTCAAGAGCCCGGGCGGCATCGAGTATGATGGCTTCTATGAGCCGGGTTCGAACTATCTGTTCAACACCGGTGCTCTGAACTACCTGTCGCTCCCGATGGAGCGCTGGAACGTTTATTCGGCCGGCCGTTACACCGTCAGCGAGAACCTCGAGTTCTATGGCGAAGCCCTGTTCAACCAGTACGAAGCTTCGCAAGAACTGGCTGCAACCCCGGCCGCATCGTCGACCGGCTTCCGCGCTCCGGCAACGAACCCGTTCATCCCGACGGACCTGAAGAACTTCCTCAACAGCCGTCCGAACCCGCTGTCGTCGTTCCAGCTGAACAAGCGCTTCACCGACCTCGGTGGCCGTCATGCTTCGTATGACTATAGCGTTTACCAGCTGACCGGCGGCATCCGCGGTACCCTGCCGAACACCGACTGGACCTATGACCTGTACGCCCAGTACGGTCGCGTCAGCAACGCTGAAACCCAAACCGGCAACGTGTCGCGTTCGGCTGTTCAGACCCTGCTGGACGCACCTGACGGCGGTGCCAGCATCTGTGAGGGCGGCTTCAACCCGTTCGGCGTACAGCCGGTGTCGGCTGACTGCTTGAGCTACATCGGTCGTACGTCGCGTACGGCAACCGAAATCGAACAAACCGTTGTTGAAGGTACCCTGCAAGGTAAGGCCTTCGACATGCCGGCTGGCGAAGCCCGTCTGGCTGTCGGTGTTCAATACCGTGAAAACAGCTACGACTTCGCTTCGGATCCGTCGCTGGCGCGTATCAACCCGATCACCCCGCACCTGGGCGCAAATGGCCTGCCGGACGGTGGTAACATCGGTGGGGTGGAAATCGCCGGCTTCAACGCCGCTGACTCGCTGAACGGTTCGGTTCGCAGTATCGACCTCTTCGGCGAACTGCTGCTGCCGCTGCTGGCTGACAAGCCGCTCGTCAAGCAGCTGGACCTGACCCTCGGCTGGCGCTACGCCGACTACAGCTCGATCGGTGGCACCACGGCCTACCGTGCTGACATCGACTGGGAAGTGGTTGACGGCTTCCGCGTTCGCGGTGGCTTCAACCGCGCTGTTCGCGCTCCATCGATCGGTGAACTGTTCTCGCCGGCAGGCGTAGGCTTCCCGGCCATCGGTAACGCTAACGCGACGGCTCCGGGCGGCGACCCGTGCGACGTCCGCGGCTTCTTCCGCCGCGGTGCAGACGCCGCTCAGGTTCGCTCGCTGTGTATCGCTCAAGGCCTGTCGGCTTCGGTCGTAGACAGCTACGAGTTCTCGAACAACCAGGCTAACGGTTGGTCGGGCGGTAACCCGGACCTGCAAGAAGAAACTGCTGACACCTTCTCGGTCGGCCTGGTTTGGCAGTCGCAATGGCAATCGCCGTGGCTGTCGCGCTTCTCGGCTTCGGTCGACTACTACAGCATCGAAATCGAAGACGTGATCTCCAGCATCGCCATCTCGGACGCTCTGCTGGGCTGCTTCAACGGCACCGGTGAGAACCCGAACTACGACGCTAACAACAGCTACTGCCAGCTGTTCAGCCGTGATCCGCTGAACGGTTCGATCGTCAACGCGATCGAAAACCTGGACAACCTGGGTGTTCTGAAGACTTCGGGCGTCGACCTGCAAGTCGACTGGGGCGTCCAACTGGCTGACATCGGTGCACCGGACTGGGGCATGATCAATGTCAACGCCGTCGTGGGTTGGTTGGGTACCCGTGAAGACTCGGTCGTCGCCGGTGGCGTTCTGACCGATCGTAAGGGCACCATCTCGGACAGCTTCGGCAACACCTTCCCGGAATGGAAGTCGCTGGTTTCGGCGAACTGGAAGCAAGGTCCGTTCGGCGTAACCGCTCGCTGGCGCCGTGTTGGTGAGATGACCGTTTACGGTTCGGACGAAGTTCTGGATGCAACCCACTACTTCGACCTGACCGGCAGCTGGGACATCAACGACACCGTCTCGCTGCGTGGCGGTATCAACAACCTGACCGACCAAGAGCCGCGCACCTGGGATCCGGGTGTTCAGGCCAACACCGACCCGTCGACCTACGACATCCTGGGTCGTCGTTACTTCGTCGGTCTGACGGCCAAGTTCTAATCCACGAAGGGGAGGCGGTTCGCCGCCTCCCTGACGGATCAGGCTTTTTAGGGCGGTGGTCTTCGGATCGCCGCCCTATTGGTTTGAGCGCGTATAGCGAGCGCAAAAAAGCCGCCCGTTTGGGCGGCTTTCTCGTATCAGGGTCGCAACCTAGTAGTTGAGGATCGGTGCCAGCCAGCGCTCGGCCGTCGCGACATCCCAGCCCTTACGGGCCGCATAGTCCTCGACCTGATCTCGATCGATCTTGCCGACGCCGAAATAGTGGCTCTCTTCATGACCGAAATAGAGGCCGCTGACCGAGGCAGGCGGGTTCATCGCATAGCTTTCGGTCAGTTCCATTCCGGCTTGAGATTCAGCGTCCAGAAGGCGGAAAAGCGTGGCTTTTTCGGTGTGATCTGGCTGGCAAGGATAGCCGGGGGCAGGGCGGATGCCCTTGTACTTTTCTTCGATCAGGTCCTGAACAGACAAGTCTTCATCGGCGGCATAGCCCCATAGCTTGGTACGGACTTCCTTGTGCAGGCGCTCGGCAAATGCCTCGGCCAGACGGTCGGCCAGTGCCGTGGCCATGATGGCCGAATAGTCGTCACCTGCCGCCTTGAATTCGGCGGCCTTGGCCAGTTCGCCATGACCCGCAGTCACCGCAAACGCCCCGATGTAGTCCTTGCCATCTTCGGCCACGAAGTCGGACAGGCAAAGGTTGGGCTTGCCGTTGGTCTTGGCGATCTGCTGGCGCAGGCCGTGGAAGGTTGCGACCTGCTCGCTGCGGCCTTCATCGGCCCAGACGACGATGTCGTCGCCCTTGGCATTGGCAGGCCAGAAGCCAACCACGCCCTTTGCCGTGTACCATTTCTCGTTGACGATCCGGTCCAGCATGGCGCGGGCGTCTTTGTACAGATCGCTCGCAGCCTCGCCGACGATCTCGTCTTCCAAGATCTGCGGGAAGCGGCCGATCAGTTCCCAGCTTGCGAAGAACGGGGTCCAGTCGATGTGATCGGCCAGATCCTTCAGGTCCCACTCATAAGCGCGGGTGCCGAGGAAAGTCGGGGCGGGCGGCGGTGCAGGATTTGCAGCGTTGAAGCGGTTTGCGCGCGCTACAGGCAGCGGGGCACGGGCCTTCGCTTCCTGACCGCGGGCATACTGCTCGCGGATGCGGGCGTATTCTTCGCGGGTCGAGGCTTCGTTCTTGTCTTTTTCGGTCTCGGACAGCAGGCCCGACACCACCCCGACGGCGCGGCTGGCATCGATGACATAGGTAGTCGATCCGGCCTTGTAAGCCGGCTCGATCTTCACCGCCGTATGGGTCCGGCTGGTGGTGGCACCGCCGATCAGCAGCGGGATGTTCATCCCGCGCCGCTCCATTTCGGAGGCGACGAACACCATCTCATCCAGCGAAGGCGTGATCAGGCCCGACAGGCCGACAATGTCACAGTTGTGAGCGATAGCCTCGTCGAGAATGCGGTCCGCGGGCACCATGACGCCGAGGTCCACGACCTCATAGTTGTTGCACTGGAGCACGACGCCGACGATGTTTTTGCCGATGTCGTGGACGTCGCCTTTAACAGTCGCCATCAGGATTTTGCCGGCCTGCTGGCGCGGTTTTCCGGCCTTTTCGGCCTCCATGTAGGGTTCGAGATAGGCGACGGCCTGTTTCATCACGCGGGCGGATTTCACCACCTGCGGCAGGAACATCTTGCCCGCACCGAACAGGTCGCCGACCACGTTCATGCCGTCCATCAACGGGCCTTCGATGACGTGAAGCGGGCGCTCGGACTGGGCGCGGGCTTCCTCGGTATCGGCCTCGATATACTCGGTGATGCCGTTGACCAGCGCATGCTCGATACGCTTGCCGACTGGCTGTTCGCGCCATTTCAGGTCCACGACCTTGGCGGCACCTTTTTCGCCCTTATAACGCGGTGCCATGTCGACCAGTCGCTCGGTGTTGGACACGTTCGTGCGCTGAGGGCGGTTCAGGATGACGTCTTCAACGGCCTCGCGCAGTTCCGGATCGATGTCGTCATAAACAGGCAGGTCGCCCGCATTGACGATGCCCATGTCCATGCCTGCATTGATGGCGTGGTAAAGGAAGACCGAGTGGATGGCGCGGCGCACCGGCTCGTTGCCACGGAAGCTGAACGACACGTTGGACACGCCGCCCGAAACGCGAGCGTAGGGCAGGGTGGCCTTGATGACCTTGGTCGCCTCGATGAAGTCCACGGCATAATTGTCGTGTTCTTCGATCCCCGTCGCCACGGCGAAAATGTTCGGGTCGAAGATGATGTCTTCGGGCGGGAAGCCGACCTCATTGACGAGGATGTTGTAGGCGCGGGTGCAGATCTCGATCTTGCGGGCGGCGGTGTCGGCCTGACCCTGCTCGTCAAAGGCCATGACCACGACCGCGGCACCGTAGCGCAGGCATTGCACGGCGTGATGGCGGAAAGCGTCTTCGCCTTCCTTCATCGAAATCGAGTTGACGATCGGCTTGCCCTGGACGCACTTCAGGCCTTCCTCGATCACCTCCCATTTGGAAGAGTCGATCATGATCGGCACACGGGCGATATCAGGCTCAGCGGCGATCAGGTTCAGGAAGTTTTTCATGGCCTTGGGGCCATCCAGCAGCCCTTCGTCCATGTTCACGTCGATGATCTGGGCACCGGCCTCGACTTGCTGACGGGCGACATCCAGAGCGGCGGTGTAATCGCCCTCCACGACCAGTTTGCGGAACTTGGCCGAGCCGGTGACATTGGTCCGCTCGCCGACGTTGATGAAGACAGGACGCATCAGGCGTTATCCAGTTGAGCTAGGCGGCGGACGATAGCAGCGAGGTAGCCTCTGCTGTGGCAGGCGGCGATGTGACCCTCGCTGAAGCGCTCGCTTCTGACGATATAGGTGGCGTAGCCGAGCAGGGTGGCCTGATCGGCGGCGGAAATGGTTTCGATCGAAGGGTTCGGCACACGCTCGCCCTTCAACATGCGGTCGTAGACATCGGACGGTCCGCCAAGGCCGAGGGCCCCGAGCGCCCGTTCCCACGCGTAATAGACGGGGTGATATTTGGCGTAGCTGAACCCGGTTCCGGTGCGTTCCCACTTGACGAATTGATCGTCGGTGGTCGCATCCAACTCTTCGGCCAGTTCCAGCAGGCTAGACATCAGGCAACCAGTTCGAACGGTTCCAGACCCGACAGGCGAAGGGCGACGGGGCGTTCGGGAATAGCGCGCGGGGCAACGCCAGATACTTCCTCGGCGATGTGCTTGATGTGGTCCGGCGTGGTGCCACAGCAGCCGCCGACGATGTTCACCAAGCCCGACTTGGCCCACTCCTCGATGAAGTGGCCGGTTTCGTGGGGTTGCTCGTCGTATTGGCCCATGGCGTTGGGCAGGCCAGCGTTCGGATAGGCGCTGACGAGGGTATCGGCGACGCGCGAAAGCTCGGCAATGTGCGGGCGCATCAGTTCGGCACCCAGAGCGCAGTTGAAGCCGACCGCGAACGGTTTGGCGTGACGCACGGAGTTCCAGAAGGCCTCGGCCGTCTGGCCCGACAGGGTACGGCCCGAACGGTCGGTGATGGTGCCGGAAATCCAGATAGGCAGCGGCTCGTAGCCTTCGTCTTCGAGGTCCTTCACGGCCTTGATCGCGGCCTTGGCGTTCAGGGTGTCGAAGACGGTTTCGATCAGGAACAGGTCCACGCCGCCGTCGTGCAGAGCCTTCGCCTGTTGCTTATAGGCGTTGTAAACCTCGTCATAGCTGACGGCGCGATAGCCGGGGTCGTTGACGTCGGGGCTGAGCGACAGGGTGCGGTTCGTGGGGCCGATGGCACCGGCCACAAAGCGCGGCTTGTGTGGTTCTTTCTCGGTCCAGCGGTCGGCGACTTCGCGGCCGATGCGGGCGCCTTCATAGTTCAGGTCATAGACCGCATCTTCGAGGCCATAGTCGGCCTGGGCGATGGTGGTGGCCGAGAAGGTGTTGGTCTCGGAAATGTCCGCGCCGACGCTGTAATAAACGTCGTGCAGACCCGCCACGATATCGGGACGGGTCAGGATCAGAAGGTCGTTGTTGCCCTTTTGCGGGTGGCTGTGATTGGCGAAACGCTCACCACGGAAGTCTTCTTCCGTCAGGTTCTCGCGCTGGATCATTACGCCCCAGCTGCCGTCCAGAACCAGAATGCGTTCCTTGGCCGCGTTATAGAGGGCGGCGATGCGTTCGGAGCGGGTCAGAGCCATAACTCAAGCAGCCTTTTGTTCGCGCACGCCCAGAACACGGCAGATGGCATAGACCAGATCGGCGCGGTTCAGGGTGTAGAAGTGGAAGTCCTCGAAGCCTTCTTCCTGAAGGCGGGCGCATGTCTCGGCGGCCACGGCGGCGGCCAGCAGTTTGCGCGTTTCCGGATCGTCATCCAGACCGTCGAAGTGGGCAGCCAGCCAGTCGGGCAGGGCGGCACCACAGGCCGAGGTCATGCGCTGAAGACCTGCAAAGTTCGACACCGGCATGATGCCCGGAATGAGTTTCAACGTAATGCCCGCAGCGCGCACCTGATCGCGGTAACGCAGGAAGGCATCCAGATCGAAGAAGAACTGCGACACGGCGCGGGTGGCACCGGCGTCTTGCTTGGCCTTCAACACATCCAGATCATGCTGGATTGACGGGCTTTCAGGGTGCTTTTCCGGATAAGCACCGACGGTAATGTCGAAACCGCCGACAGCATTGATCGCCTGAGCCAGCTCGGTCGCATTGGCATAGCCATCCGCCCGCGGGGTGTAGGCACCGCCAATGCCCGTGGCACCGGGCGGGTCACCGCGCAGCGCAACGATGTGGTCGACGCCGATGGACTTATAGCCCTCGATCACTTCATCGACTTCGGCGCGGCTGGCCTCGACGCAGGTCAGGTGCGCGGCGGGGCGCAGCGAGGTTTCGGTGATGATGCGCTGAACGGTGCGGTGCGTGCGCTCGCGGGTCGAGCCGCCTGCGCCATAGGTCACCGACACGAATGCCGGATTGAGCGGCTCCAGACGACGGATCGCCTTCCACAGATTGGCTTCGGCTTCGTCCGTCTTCGGCGGGAAGAACTCAAATGAAACGTTCACCGCCTTCTTGCTATTTCCGGCGCGGGCGACGGGGCCCAGCGGCGACAGCAGCAGGGCGCGAGCTTCGGCGAGAGAGGAAGGGGCCATGTCAGGCGCTCTTTCGGGCTTGTTCAGCGAGGCGGGTACCGGTCCAGACATGGACCGTCAGCCCCTCGCGGTCAGGCGGCAGGATGATGGGTTCGGAGGGCGTAAGGCCGCCCAGTTCGAGCCATTGGGCAATTTCAATGTCGGCGAAACCGAGGCGGCGATGCTGATGGGCCTCGCGCAGATGCTCGAAATTATGCGGCGCGAAATCGACGATCAGCAGCTTCCCACCGTCGGACACGAGGCGTGCGGCCTCGGCGACGGCGGCGGCCGGATCATTCAGATAGTGCAGAACCTGATGCACGATCACCAGATCGGCGCTGCCGAGGGGCAGGCGGGTCGAAAAGATGTCGCCGTGGCGCAGTTCGACCTTGTCCATGCCCGCCGCGGAAACATTGGCGCGGGCGATGTTCAGCATGTTCTGGCTCAGGTCCAGACCCACCGACATCTTGGCCTTTTTGCCCAACAGGGTGAGCATCCGGCCTGAGCCGGTGCCCAGATCGACCACGCGATCAAACGGACCGGGGCCCACAGCTTGTTCTACAGCGCGTTCGACGTCAGTCTCGCACACATAGAGCGAACGCATCTTGTCCCACTCGGGCGCGACCTGTTCGAAATAGCGGGCGGCTTCCTCGGCCCGTTCCTGACGAACCTCTTCGAGGCGGCGATGGTCCGCTTCGCCTTCACCGTCAGACAGGATGTCCAGCACCGTATCCGTCAGGCGGCGGGCGAGGGCATCGTGCGACAGGCGATAGAAAACGCGGGCACCGTCCGGAAAACGCTCGATAAGCCCGGCATCGGCCATCAGCTTGAGGTGACGCGAAACGCGCGGCTGGCTCTGGTCCAATACGCGGGACAGTTCCATGACCGACAGTTCTTCGGCAGCCAGCAGGGACAGGATACGCAGGCGCGTAGGCTCACCCGCGGCGCGGAGAATCTCTACAGTCTGGTCGGCACTAAGGTTCATGCCCCATATAAAGATATCTTTATATGATTATGCAAGGAAAAACGAAGCGGGAGCACACACTTATGCTTCGCATGCGCCCCATCTCCTGCACAGATCATCCAATAACGCGCTGTAGGACGCGTGTAGACACACTTTTTAATCCGCTATCGGCGTAACCAAGGGTTGTCCCGCGAAATGGGCCGCCAGATTCTGCATCGTCAGGAGCAGCATGCCCTGAACTCCATTTGTGGTCGCGCCGCCTGCGTGTGGAGACAGAACAAGATTTGGAACGTCGGTCCAGCGGTCAGCGGGGGTAGGTTCGGTCTCGAACACGTCCAGAGCGGCACCGCCCAACGCCCCTGACTTCAGGGCCTCGATCAAGGCACTCTCGTCGACGAGGGACCCGCGCGACACATTGATGATGATACCTTGAGGGCCAACCGCACGGATAATTTCTGCGTCGATCAGGCCGCGGTTACTGTCATCTGCCCGGCAGGCGACAACCAGAATGTCTGTGTCTGCGGCGAGTTGCTTCAGGCTCTCGGCGCGCGTCCATTCAGTGTCCTTGGCACGCGGACCCCACCATTGGACATCGAGGTTGAAGGCTGACGCGCGTTTAGCCACTGCCGCGCCGATGGCGCCTAGACCGACGATGCCCACCTTCTGGCCCTGCAATGATCCGGTGATATTGCGCTGGTCGAGGCTCCAGTCACCGGAGATGACCATGGCATGCCCCGCCACAATCTCGCGGCGGGCCGCCAGCATAAGGCCCATAGCCATATCGGCGACGTCCTCGTGGTTCACATTGGGTGAGTGGCTGAGTTTCAGGCCGCGTTCACGGCACCACTCAACATCCAGCCCGTCGTATCCGGCGGTGAAACAGGCCACCAGTTCGAGGTTCGGCAACTTTTCGATGACGGGCTTGTCCAGCGGCTCTTCGCCCGCCGTGACAATGGCGCGTATCTCGTGAGCCGCTTCTACGGGCGGGCCTTCCCACAGACGAAAGACGTCATACTGGGTTTCAAGGAACGGGCTGAGCGGTGCCAGCATCCGGTTCATGATCAGGACGGCAGGACGGGTCATGCCTCTACACTATCGCCGTTATCCAATCTGACCAGAGCAAAGAAAAACGGCCCCGCCCGTGTGGGCGAGGCCGTCGATCATTTCAGCTTAGGATCGGCTTAGCGGCCGAACTTCTGGTGCTGGATACGCTTCGGAATGATGCTGTCTGCACCAAGGCGACGCATCTTGTCCTGTTCGTAGGCTTCGAAGTTACCTTCGAACCATTCCACATGGCCGTCACCTTCGAAGGCGAGGATGTGGGTGGCCAGACGGTCGAGGAACCAGCGGTCGTGGCTGATGACCACGGCGCAGCCGGCGAACTCTTCCAGAGCCTCTTCGAGGTTCTGCAAGGTTTCGATGTCCAGATCGTTGGTCGGTTCGTCGAGCAGGATCAGGTTGCCGCCGGTGGCCAGCGTCTTGGCGAGGTGGACGCGGTTGCGCTCACCACCCGACAGTTGGCCGACCTTCTTCTGTTGGTCGCCGCCCTTGAAGTTGAACGAGCCAACGTACGCACGCGTATTGATCTCGCGCTTGCCGACCATCATCACGTCGGTGCCGCCCGAGATCGCTTGCCAGATGCTGTCATCCGGCTTCAGATCGTCACGCGACTGGTCAACGTAGGCCAGCTTGACGGTTTCACCGACCTTGAT
>NZ_JSYD01000063.1:0-2691 GCF_054824005.1 Brevundimonas sp. GN22
TGCAATCAGAGGCCCGAACTTGATCGTCCAACACCGGATCGTTTCGTAGCTGACATCAATTCCGCGTTGCGCCATCAGTTCCTCGACGTCGCCGAAGCTCAAGCTGAAACGAAAGTACAGCCACACGGCATGACGTATCACCTCAGCTGGAAAACGATGTCGCTTAAAAGATAGAGGCTTCATAAAATCGCCTTCTCCACCAATGGCTTGCAGCCTTCGAAGTGGAGCACCTTTAGCGTTAGGCTGACAGCACCCGGGGGCGGCTACCTTCCGGCCGGCGAGTTCACCCGGCGTTTCCATGATGACTTCGTGCTGTCCATCAACGAGGCCTGAGCGGCCGGCATCATGAACCCAGCCGCCCGCGATTGTCGCGGGCTTTTTTATGGAGAAACGACATGGACGAACTGAAACCTTGGTGGGCGTCCAAGGCCATCTGGAACGGTGTCATCGGCAGCCTGTGGGGCGTGGCTGCGGCGCTCGGCATTCTACCCGAGGGGCTGACGCAGGCCGACGTCCTGACGGTCGTGCTGGCGCTGACCGGCATCGGTAGCGTGGTGTTTCGGAAGACGGCCAGAGCCCGGATTGGGTAAGAGCGAACCCGGCGGTTGGCTTTGTTGTCATAGCCCTTGGCGACGCCAATAGCTCATCCAATTACCCGTCGTAACCGATTATCGACAATGTCCGGCAATGCCTCGGCGACCCGGACGATTTCCCGTGACAACGGGCTCGACAAGTCGCCAAGCGTGATCACGAGCGTGTCCAGTGGACGGGTGAGGGCAATAAAGACCCACCGCCACGCTTCGCGCGATGCGAGGTCTTCGAGAGACTGCATCGAATCCCTCTCGGCATCGGAGAGCCCACGCTCGAGCTTATCGTTCCTTCGTTCCTCCCAGAAGGCATCGAGGCGCTCAAGGACGACGTTCCAACCTTCAAGCCCCCTGCACGAGTGATAGTTCACGACGCGGAACTGGTTGGTCGAACGGGGGAAGTCTTGCCGGACGCTTTCGTCGACCCCGTCCCAAGTCTCGTAACCCCAGCTATCCAGAGCCCTTGCGATGTCGCTCTGCGCATGCCCGCCTTTCCAGGATACGGCGTCGCTCGGGACACAAAACAGCGAGTCGATCGGCTCGTTATTTGCGTCGGCCGCGTCACGGGCCAGCTCGGCGTGCAAGGCTCGCTGCGCTGACCACGCTCCCTCGACGACGATCACTCGGCCGCCTCCTGCCTTGTCGTTCGGGGCGATGTCGAGGTTGAGACCGACGCAGTCGGCGAGCTCGGCTCCGAAGACCGCAAGATTGCGCTTCATCCGCAGACAACGGACCTCACTCAGGACGAGGCGCTTGTCACGGGTTATGCCCGCGAACCAGTCTGCCCTCTCTCCTCGGACCAACTGGTCAAGACCGTCCGAGATGACGATCGACTCGGGCGCGTAAAGACGCTTCAGGAGCGCGACTTCGCCAGCAGGCGAGTCCTGCGCCTCATCGATCATGAGCCGGTCAAAGTCGAATTGCGCCGGCCAGTCCTTCTTGATCTTCAAGATGTCGTCCGCACCAATTGCCCCACCGTCGATCAGCGCCACAGCTGCCCGGCAAAGCTCGTCGTATTGTTCCAACGAGTCTTGTCCCGGTTCCGTCACCCCAAGCCTGTTCAACCAGCCGAGGAAAAACGACATCGCGGTCTGGACCTTGATCCCGCCCTCGTCGCCGGACGGGACGCCCATCAGAGCAAGTATGCGGCGGATGTCCGCGGCAAGCGCGTGGTTATAGGTGATGACGAGCGTCCGCTCAGCGTGGTCGTGGAACGCTCGCCAAGCCGCTTGGAGGCAGGTGACCGTCTTGCCCGTCCCGCCGTGGCCTCGCAGGCAAGTGAACGCCTGGCCGTTGCTCGCCAAGAGCTGATCGACCCGGCCGCCCTTTTGTAACAGCCGGTCCATGCGCTTCCGATCGAGCGACGTTGGGACCAGCGGTTCGAACAGGCGAGAGGCGACGGCGCCCCTCGCGATGTCTTGGCTACACGAGGAAAGCGTGTACTTGCCGTTCCACGCCCCGAGGGGAGAAGCCGCGCAGACGGCGGTCAAGAAGTCGGCCAAGGTGAAGCCGGACGCTATCGCCGTCTCGACTTCCACGGAATCCAGCCCTTGCATCACCAAGCACCGGTGGACGTATGGCCTCCCGCCGCGGTCCGCGAAATAGTCCTTTAGCGCGTGTGCCTGCTCGACGTTTTGGTCCGTCGCGCTGTGCCAGCCCTTCGAGGCTCCGCGGCTATAGTAGACTTCTACCTTGTCGCCGATGAAGCGGACAGCTTTCGGGCCCTGGTCTTTAACCTCGACCGCGACGACTAGGTTCTGGACCGCGATCGCCTGGCCGACGATCCGCTTTCCTTCCTTGTCGCGCAGCACTTTGCGCGGGTGGAATACGCGGCCGGGCTTCAAGTAGCCGGCAACAACGACGTCCACGTCAGTGCGGTTGGCGTTCGCGAGCTTTACACCGGCGACGAGCTTGACATGCTCCTCGTCGCGCGGCGTGCTGGCCAAGTCGGGCCACGCCGTGAGGAACGCGTCGTAAAGTGCCCGGGCCGCTACGTGCTCCCGGCTCCCCTCAATCCCGACGAGCTCGATCACGAGGCCCTGCCGAGCTCGACGATGAACTTCTGTGGGCTAGCCGATAGCTCGCGAACGTCGACGAAGCGGCA
>NZ_JSYD01000064.1:0-3253 GCF_054824005.1 Brevundimonas sp. GN22
CATCAGGTCAGGGTTTTTCAGCTTCTTGCCGATCTTGGCCATCGCGCCATGGCCATCGCTTTGCCAGTTTAGGTCTGCCACCTGAGCCTGCCAGCTGCCGGGCTCCAGCCCGTCAGAGCGAGCCTTGCCGGGCACAGGAAGCTTGCCCTCGGCCTTGGCGGTTTCATAGGCAGTGACACGGGCTTTCAGGGCGGCGTGAGTACCGGCCAGCGCCCCCTTCTGGGTACCCAATGCGATCTTGTCGGCCCCCTTGGCCTGCGCAAATGCGACGTCGAGGGCAGCGACCTCTTTGTCCATTTCCGCAAGTTCGGCCTTCAGAGCATCCACATCGGTCTGGGACATGCTGGCCACATCGATGTTGCTGCCGATGTTCACCTTGGGCGGCGAGGCCATGCTGAGGCCGAAGAAGATGATGAAGAGGGTGAACAGGAAGATCGCCAGCGGCGACACATACCGGCTGCGTTTGCCCTGACACCATTCGCGCGTCAGCTTGCCCGGATTGACCAGGAGCAGCGGCAGGGTCCGCCAGATACGCCCGTCAAAGTGCATGACCCCGTGCAGCAGTTCATGCCCCAGATGCACCAGCGTGCGGTGCACGTGTGCGGGCTGTCCGCACTCCGAACAATACCGGCCCGTCAGCGGCGTTCCGCAGTCGGCACAGTTGTGTGAATGCTGCCCGGCATGCCCTCTTTCGGGGTCGATAGCGTGAGCAGCCATCCCCCCGGCCAATGCGCCCTCGGCGGCGCCAATCGCGTCGATTTCCAAGTTATTCCCCTCTTGGACAACCAGCCGACAGTGCCGCCTCGTCCCTCAAATTGAAAGAGGCACCGGCTGTCGAGCCGGTGCCTCCTGATCGTTTAACCCAGAGGGTCAGACCTTAGCGCGCGCCCGAGGCAATCGCGGTGCGGGCGTTACGGTTCTGGGCCCAGGCCGACTCGTTCGAGCCTTCTGCGATCGGGCGTTCCTTGCCGAACGAGATGGTGTCGATGCGGTTGGCCGGAATGCCACGCGAGATCAGGTAGTTGCGAACCGATTCAGCGCGGCGGGCACCCAGTGCGAGGTTGTATTCGCGGGTGCCGCGTTCGTCGGCGTTGCCTTCGATGCGGATAGTGATTTGCGGGTAACGCTGCAGCCAGGCGGCCTGAGCGGCCAGGCGCATACCGGCTTCGGCGTTCACTTCGTAGGAATCCAGATCGAAGTAGATGCGGTCGCCAACGTTGATGACGAAGTCCTGCTCCGAACCCGGAACAGCGGCACCCATGCCCGAACCGTCAACCGGACCGGTCGGCGAGGTCGGATAGGCCGGACCCGTCGGTTGGGTTTGCACCGGACCGGTCGGGGTGGCGGTGTCAACCTTCGGCTTCGGCGTACAGGCGACGACCGAAATAGCAAGGGCGCTGACAGCGATCAGTTTGGACAGCGAGGCTTTGTTCATGCTCGACTCCTGAATTGAGGGACCGCTGATGGCGATCCAAGCTTAGCTTTAATAGAGGCAGTAGCTACACCGGCTCCCCTTTGCGTTCCAGCAACGCTATGTGCTGATAACGCAGGAGTGAAGCCATTGATCCGGACTGCGAAACTTACGACGCAGCGCAGGAATCGGGACCCTGATTGATACCGAGGTTGGCAGGCGGTGCATCCAGAAGGCCCGACCATGCCGGCGAGGAGCCACGCTCTTGGTAACCGGCTTGCGCAACGACACGGCCCGACAGGTCCACGGTCCACAGACGGGTGTCACCGCCCGGGGACTGACGCGCGAACATCACATACCGACCGTTCGGAGCCCACGACGGGCCTTCTTCCAGATAGGACGACGACAGGCTGCGCTCGCCCGTACCGTCAGGCTTCATCACGCCCGTGTGGAAGCGGCCGCCAGCCTGTTTGGTGAAGGCGATCAAATCGCCGCGCGGCGACCATGCAGGCGCGGTATAGATGCCGCCGCCACGGCTGATCGGACGCTGACCCGAGCCGTCGGCGCGCATGGTGTAGAGACGTGCCGAGCCCGAGCGGTCGGAGGTAAAGACGATCTGCGAGCCGTCAGGGCTGAACGACGGCGAGGTATCGATGCCCGGATCGCTGGTCAGACGCGACAGCTGGCGGGTGCGCAGGTTCATCACATAGATGTCGGTGTTGCCGTTGCGAATGATGGAGAAGGCCATCTTCGAGCCGTCATTCGAGAAGCGCGGAGCCAGCACCTGACCTTCGAACTCGCCCATGCTTTCGCGGCGGCCGGTCGCAAGGTTATACAGGTAGATACGGCTGTAATCCTTGCCGAGCGCCACATAGGTGACCTCGTCCGGATTATGCATCGAGAAACGCGGCGACATGATCACCTCGTCGCCCTGCGTCAGGAAGACGGGGTTGTAGCCGTCCTGATCGACGATGGTCAGGCGGCTGCGGCGGTTGGTCTGGCTCCCGCTTTCAGCAACGAACAGGACGCGGCTGTCGAAGAAGCCCGGCTCGCCGGTCAGGCGCTGATAGACAACGTCCGAGATCTTGTGCGCAATACGGCGCCATTGCTCGGCGGTTGCCGTGAACTGATAGCTCACCAGTTGGCACTGGCGGTACGGGTCATACAGGCGGAAGCCCACATCCACGCGGCCATCGGCCCGCTGGGTCACACCGCCGTAAAGCACCGCCTGTGCCCCAATCGACGTCCACTGCGGGAAGTTCGGCGCATTGGCCAGCGTCAGACCCGTCTCAACAAAGCTGGCCGGATTGAGCGGATCAAAGAAACCCGAACGCTTCAGATTGCCGCTGATGACCTGCGAAATCTGCGAGCCGTTGGCTCCGGTAAACGGAACAACCGCGATCTGTAGGGGGCGCAGCACGCCCTGATCGATCTCGACCTCGATGGGGCCATTCGTCGGAGCCTGCTGCTGGGCGGCGGCGGGCATAGCCATCACCAGCGCGGCCGTCGTGGCTAGAACGAGCTTCAATCGCATGATGGAACTCCCTTTATCGATTCGTCAGTCTAAGAATGGGCCTTTGCGGTAACGCGCGGTCAAGCCGGAAGGCTGCCCTAGCGGTTGGCACAAGCCCTTTCAGGGTTGAACGTCGGGCGGAACAGCCCCCCGTCGAAATTGGACGGCACGTCGAACGGCGCGGCCTGACGCAGTGCCCGCAGGGCACCGTCGGCGGTCGCGCGATAGACGTTGGAATTCTGCGGGTTCACCAGCGTCGGTCCACGCGTGATGCGCCCGTCAGCCGACAAGGTGAGCTCGACCTGAATCCGAAGCGCGGTCGCACCGGG